>JBJSWM010000174.1:0-1065 GCA_046085865.1 Pirellulaceae bacterium | reverse complement strand
CGACTCGACATCACACCGGAAGATCAACCAACCTCACCGCCTCTTCTTGCTTCAACCCTCGTGACTCCCAATTCACCTCCCCGCCGAAACGTGCTGCTGGAAGTCTGCGTCGATTCTGTCGCCGCCGCCATGGCTGCCTGTCAGGCGGGTGCTGATCGGATCGAGCTAAGTCAAGGACTGGAACTGGGCGGCCTGACGCCTTCGTTCCATCTGACCATGGAAACGCGCCGCGCCATCGACCTCCCACTGGTGGTCTTGGTGCGATGTCGCGGGGGAGGCTTTCATTACGATGAAGTCTCCCTGCGAGTCATGCGGGACGATTGCCGACGCCTGATCGATCTGGGGATCGAGGGCTTGGCTGTCGGTGCCCTGGATCGCTCTGGCTCTTCTTTGGATTGGCACTGGATGGAATCGCTCCCCAAACTGGCACCGCCTCCGTTTCAGTGGGTTGTGCATCGCGCGTTCGACGCGGTAGCCAAGCCGCTGGAGGAAGCGAGACGACTGGCCGACTGTGGCTACCAACGAATACTGACCAGCGGAGGACCTCCAACCGCAATCGAAGGAATCGAACCACTCTGCTCGCTTCAGCACCACTGTGGCAACCTGATCGAAATCTTGCCAGCAGGAGGTATTCGCGCCCTCAACGCCGTGGAGCTGATTCATACGATCGGATGCCAGCAACTGCATGGATCGTTTCGGTCGCCAACCGACCCCCACCAAGTCGATCGTGAGGAGATCCAAAGGACACGCGCGGCGATCGACTCTCTGATGGAACAAGGAACCGGTGGTAGCGCAAACCTGGCCAGCAAACCGTAGGGTGTGTGAGCCGGTCTTGGAACGATCGACCTCATCGTCCAAACGAGTCCGATGTGACGCTTCGGCGCCCGACAGCATCCACCCGACCGCGAACACACCAGAACCAAACGTCGATCGGAAGATAGTTTTTTTCGAGCACGAGCACGTAGGGTGTGTGAGCCGGTCGGCGAACGATCGACCTCATGGTCCAAACGAGTCCGATGTGACGCTTCGGCGCCCGACAGCATCCACCCGACCGCGAACACACCA
>JBJSWM010000173.1:0-542 GCA_046085865.1 Pirellulaceae bacterium | reverse complement strand
CAAGCAGTTCGATTTGGTTTGCATCGACCCAGCGGGGATCCCACACCAAACGGATCGAAGCTCCTTCCAGTTCCAGCGGGGCTTTCCCCGGCAGAGCCGATCCGTCGGTGTTGAACTGCTCCGGTATGGCCGAGGACAGATCGTGCAACGGGAGGATGCCGATCCAAGGAGTACCCGGCTTGGCAGGCTCCAGCCTCGTCTGCTCGAAAGCCAGTCGAAACGCAGGAAGTTCCGTAGAGACGCTCATCAACCAGTGCAGTCGCTCCCGCCATGCACGGTTGGACAGAGCGCTGGAATTGGTTTCTCCCAGCAGTGTGGTGGTCTCGCTGATCGCTTTACTCAGCCGCACCACTTGGGGGTCGGCCGCCAGTGTGGCCGGATCGATCGCCTCGCTGCCTCCCGCCGTTGCCTGCGAGAGGAGAGTCAGCGCCTCCAGCCAGCGATTCATCGTCACGCTCAGTTGGGACCTGCCATCGCTATTCCTAAGCACCCCATCGGACGCAGCAGTTCGATCGGCAGTCTTGGACGAGCTATGGGATGTG
>JBJSWM010000172.1:0-440 GCA_046085865.1 Pirellulaceae bacterium | reverse complement strand
TTGCGAATTCCTCGGGCCTTCCAAACCGCTTCGGAAAAACCGACTGCTCCAGAAGTGGCTGCCGAACCTTCTCGGAGGCCGCCTGCATCATGGGAGTCTCAAAAACCCCAGGAGCGATGCCTACCACGCGGATTCGGTGCTTTCCCAGTTCCCTCGCCATGGGCAGGACCATGGCGGCGATCGCGCCCTTGCTGGCTGCGTAAGCTGTCTGACCGACTTGTCCATCGTATGCGGCGATCGATGCCGTCATGACCACAAGTCCACGGTCCTCCTGATCGTCGCCATCGGGGTTCCTTGTCATTGCTGGTACGATGAGGCGAATTACATTGAAAGTCCCCAGAAGATTCACTTCGATCACACGCCGAAAAGAATCCAGCGAGGCAGGTCCCTCGCGCCCAAGCACCCGCTCCCCGTGTAAGATGCCTGCACAGCAAACCAAA
>JBJSWM010000171.1:0-2506 GCA_046085865.1 Pirellulaceae bacterium | reverse complement strand
CTTACCGGTGGCTAAGATCATAACGAGATCACGAGCATTCGTCGACCGGCGAGAGGCCATGCCAGGGATACGATTCCCTCGATTTCCCTTACGTTTCTTCCCCTCTCAGCGGGTGGGCAAGCCCAGACTTCTGGCTACCGCAACGACGTGGATGGCTCCCGCTCCTGCTCTCCCCAGGGCCAGGGCCATGGAGTTCGCGGTGGCTCCGCTGGTCAGAATGTCGTCGACCAAGAGAAGTGTCTTTCCCACAACGACACTGCGATCGGTGCAGTCAAAGGCATTCTTGAGATTCACTCGACGCTGGGCTCCAGTGAGCATGCCTTGTTTGGAGGTCGCGCGAGTCCTCCGCAGAATTCGTCGGACCGGAACCCCAAGAACTGCCGCAAGGGCTTCTGCAAGCAATTCGGAACTGTTGGTACGTCGTAGGATGCGTCTTCGCCAATGCTGCGGAGTCGGGACCACGGCAGCAACGCCCGTTGGTAGCTGGTCTCGCAGTCGCTCTCCCATCGCCCGACCAACTGCCAATGCAAGGTGTTCGTGGAAGGGACGCTTCATCAGAATGACAGCTTGTCTGAGAGGCCCCTGGTAGTCGCCGCCACAAATCGCTCGATCGAAGTACCAGTCCTCGCCACGGCAATGAACGCAATCCGTGGAATCGAGCGACAGGATGGTTTCTGGTAGCCGAGCGCTGCAACGCACGCACGCTCGACGAATCGGAAAGAACTGCTTCACGCAGGAAAGACACAGCCCCGTCTTCGACTCTCCTATAGGAAAACGTTTGCAGCAAAAACTGCAGGCCGATGGCAAAAGCATCTCCAGCAGCGAACTGGTGACGGTGAACTGGGTTGGTGTTTGCATCCAGGTTCCTCGGCTGTCCGAAAACTTCTTGCTGCATTCCCCTCCGAAATCGGCCAGATCGCCTCGGGAGTGCCTTCCCTCGGTCCCGTTCGGAAAGCAAACTGCGGAATTATGGGAGGTAGCGGGCCCAGAAATCAATGCTTGCGCTGGGAATGCCGGAGAATCAACTGGTTTGATACCGGTTTGCACTGGAATCCGTCGGTGTCATCTGGTATCCCATCCAGCGAAAGTGGGGAATTCAGAGCAACGGATACTGGGGGTGGCGGGAGCCGGAATGACGCTGATCGATCGCTACGTATTGACGATCTTCTTTCGCGCGATGGTCGCACTGTTTCTATCATTGGTCGGAATGATTGTGGTCGCCGACGTGTTCATCAACCTGGATGAATTCATCGAGTATGGGAAGGTCAAGGGAAGTGTCGTCGGCGGCTTGTTGGAGTATTATCTGCCGCAGCTTTTGGCCTACCTTGACTGGATGTCTGGAGTCCTTCCCATGCTGGGCGCGATGTTCGTCATCGCACTGCTCTATCGCACCAACGAACTGACATCCATCCTCGCTGCAGGAGTCAGCAAGGAGCGAGTGATGCGCCCGATCCTTGTCGCTGCAGCGCTTTGGATGGCTTTGGCGATCGTCAATCGAGAAATTTGGCTGCCCAAGCTAGCGACGCGACTGTCTCGCACTCCCCAGCAACTGACCAGCGATGCGATCGAGCAGATACGCCCTGTGAAGGATCACCATCATCAGATCCTATTCAACGGAAAACAGATGAATATCGATCAAGGAGAGCTGATTGAGCCGCGGTTGATTCTCTATGGAGCTGGAGCGAGGTTAGGGGAGAAGATCCTAGGGCGAGTCGCCATTTATCGACCAGAATCGCCGGAGCATCCACAGGGATTTCTGATTCAGGGAGTCGAGTTGCCCGTTTCGATCGCTTCGCTAGACTCGGTGTGGCTGGAGCAAGAGCCGATTGTGCTGACTCCCAAAGAGACTCCCTGGCTAAAGTCGGACGAGTGTTTCGTCGCCACTGAGATTCCGCTGGAGTTGATGTCGGCCACAGGAGGGACAACCAAGCACCGGTCTACTTGGTCGTTGATCGAGCAATTGCGGCAGCATCCGCGCTATTGCGATCTTCGGTTTCGGTCAGCCGTGCACGGTCGCTTGGCCAGGCCTGCCTTGGACGCCATGCTTTTTCTTTTTGGTGTCCCTCTGATCCTGCGTCGACAAGACCGCAATCTGTTCTGGGTGGCAGGGGCTGGACTAGTCCTGGTGCTTGGCTATCTTGCGATTCAGTCGGGTGGTCCGCTTTTGGGAAGTGCGGGAGTTGGGGTGGTGCCCTGGGTAGCCGTCTGGGGACCATTGGTGCTGCTGTTTCCAGTTGCCTGGATGATGACGCAAGAAGCGCTCTGGAGCTGATTCCCTCTTTTCGAAACGGCGCTGTGCATTGTCCCCAGGTGGCCTAGCTGCAGCCTGCAACCGATATCGCTGAATCTGCTGTTTCGTGCAGGGGGTTGTATTCAACGGTGGGCGGTCGTTCGAATCGACTGTCTCAGATGGTTCTTTGCCGTGCCTCTGAAGTCGACAGCTCTTCAGGACGGTCGCTGCAGTTTCCTTCGAAGTCGTTCGATCAACCGTTCCAGGCTGATTCGG
>JBJSWM010000170.1:0-1833 GCA_046085865.1 Pirellulaceae bacterium | reverse complement strand
ACCCCAGCGTCAATTGCCAGCATTCGTCGGCCCCCATTCCTCCGCCTCGACCAGGGAAATCCAAAAGGCCGAATTCGTTCTTTGGATTCGTTCCGCCGGTTTCGCAAGCCCCAAGCCGTAACAAACTAGCCGACGAAGACGATGGCGACGGCGGCGGCGCTGAACGGACCGGCGGCGCGGCATTCCGGTAGAGCCGACCGACAGTTTCCATCGCTCGCAGGGGTAGGAACCCAAACCCAACGGTGGTGGCTGCCTTCCCTTTCGGCGCATGCACAGTCTTGCTGGCCAACCGATGTCGCAACACGGAGCCAGCGGTGGCAGGCTATGATGAGTCAACTACGAGGATGCCGGCGGAGCTTTCCTACGCTACCGGCCACGCATTCACGACCGAAATTCTTGATAGCAACTCCAGGGAGCATGGCTATGACAGGCAGTGGCTGGTGGCGCGAATTGACCCGATACCATTGGATCATCTTCATCGTCGCCTGCCTGGCATGGCTCTTCGATTGCCTCGACCAACAGCTCTTCATACTGGCTCGCCAAAACGCCATCACGTCGCTGTTGGGCGAGGGAGCCGATGCGACGCGAGCCAAAACGCTTGGAGGCTATGCGACATCGATTTTCGTTGCCGGCTGGGCCGTCGGAGGGCTGATCTTCGGTAGCCTCGGCGATCGCTTTGGGCGCGCCAAGATGCTGGCGGTCACGGTGCTGCTCTACTCGATCAGCACCGGCCTGAGCGCCCTGTCGCAGAATTACACCGAGTTCGCCATCTACCGTTTCATCACCGGCCTGGGGGTCGGTGGCGTCTTCGGTCTGGCAGTCGCTCTGATCGCCGATGCACTCCCCGAACGCGCCCGCTCCAAGGCGCTCGGTTGGCTCCAATCGCTCTCCGCCGTCGGCAACGTCACCGCCGGACTGATCAGTCTTTCGCTGGCGTCGGTCGCTCCCAGCATCAGCTGGAAATACATGTTCTGGATCGGCGCGGTCCCAGCATTCCTTTGCCTGTTCATCATGTTTCTGGTCAAGGAACCTGAAAAATGGGTTCGCGCCAAGGAGATCGCCAAAGCCGACCCCAAGCTTGGCATGGGTTCTTATTCCAGCCTCTTCGGTCACTCCCTGTGGCGACGCCACTCGCTCCTGGGGATGATCCTGTGTGTCGCTGGGGTGGTCGGTCTTTGGGGGGTCGGTTTCTTCAGCCCCGAACTAGTCTCCTCAGCTCTCGAACGCTCGCTGAAGGCCGAAGGCCTGGAAGGTCCTGCACTCTCGGCCGCCAAGGGCCGCTGGACCGCCTACAATCTGATCGCTCAAAATATCGTCGCCTTCTTCGGGATGCTCGCTTTCGCAAGACTTGCCCAGTCGATCGGCCGCCGCAAAGCCTTTGCGATTGGATTCCTGTTGGCGATGTTCAGCACGATTTTTTTCTTCCGCAACTTCAATGACCGTTCGGATCTTTGGATGAGCTCCCTGATGGGTTTCGCGCAACTGGCACCCTTTGCGGGCTTTGCGATCTACCTTCCGGAACTCTTCCCGACTCGACTGCGAAGCACCGGCACCAGCTTTTGCTACAACGTCGGACGTTTCATCGCCGCCAGCGGCCCCTTCACCATGGGAGTCCTCCAGGAATCGCTCGCCAAAGCCGCCATCAGCAAGTTGCCACCAGCGGCCGATGCGGTGTTGCAATCGCAAGCCAAGCTCGATGCATTCCGCAGTGCAGCCTGCTGTATCAGCCTGATCTATCTGGTCGGCTTGCTGGTTCTTCCTCTGCTCCCCGAGACTAAGGACCAGCCACTTCCTGAAGACCAGCCAACCGGCTGAGCGCAGTGCAATCGAAAT
>JBJSWM010000169.1:0-8175 GCA_046085865.1 Pirellulaceae bacterium | reverse complement strand
AACGTCATCACCGGGATCACCGCAGTCGACCAGATCCTCTACGCCGTCTCCGACGCTGGGGAGTTCTTTGTCGTCGACCCGACGTCGATCATTCCTTCGCAGGATTTCGGACCATCGTATGCGGCGTTCAACCTAGGTGGTCCACAGACCATTCTGAGGGATGACAATGGGGATCCGATCGAGTTCACCAGTCTCAGTACTGGACCTCGAAACGTCTCCGAGGGTCGATACGCACAGACGCTCTTTGGAGTCACCGCCACCGGTACGCTCTATGCATTCGACATTCAAGGGAACCCAGCGCCGGTGTTCACCCGTGGGCGCAGCAACATTCAGGTTCCCGCTGGAATTTCGGGCATCGACTTCTCGGCGATGGACGAAAACCTCTGGCACGTGACTGACCAGCGTGCCGACAATGCAGGCCATGGTCAACCGAGAACTTTCAACGGCAGTCGCCCCAACCCACAGGGCAATGGCGGCAACAGCCTCCGTTTCGGATTCCCGCAGAATCCAGCGGGTTATCTGCAGGGAGACTGGACTGGGATTTACGATCTGCCTACTCAGCAAGGCACTTACGACATGCCCGGCGGTGCCTGGGGTGCCGTGGAAAGCCAATTGATCGATCTGCGTGGGTACTCCGCCGACGACCAGCCAATGCTCTATTTCAACTACCTGCTTCAGACAGAGACCAAGAACTCTCCGAACAATGACGGCGATAACTGGATGCGAGACGCATTCCGCGTCTATGCCGGTACGCCCGATGGGCAGTGGATTCTGTTGGGAACCAACAACTCGTCCAACGACAACAACTACAACAACGGAAACAACGAATTCGACCCTGGCGTGTCGCTTTACACCGATGCCTTTGGAAAGAACTACAAGGCGCAGGAAGTCTTCGATACGGGCGAAGCAGGTTATGCGGGCAACTGGCGGCAGTCTCGCATCTCGCTGGCCCCGGTCGCGGGCATGCAAGACGTCCGCATTCGCTTTGAATTCTCCTCTCAGGGCGACATGCGCAGTGGGGATCCCGTGCGCGGCGGCGTCGAACTGATGGCGGTGGTCCCAACCGCCCTGGTCGACGGCGACACCTTCTCGGTGCTCAATGTTCAGGATGGGACCAACAGCACCTTCGAATTCGATATGGGATTGGTCTTGAACATGCCGAGTGGTCAGAGCATCCCGGATGGGGCTACGATCACCGTGGAAGGGACCGTCTTCACCTTTGTCTATGCGGCGACGGGTGCGGCCAACGAAGTGGTGATCGCCCCCGACATGACCCCGCTGAATGTCGCCGGGGAGTTCCGCAAGGTCCTGGAACGCGCTTGCTTCGAGGTGCGAACCAATACGCTTTCGCCGAACATTTTGAACATCAAGGGAGGAGCCACCGCGGCTGGCCCGCATTCAGTGGGTGGTGGCCTGGACAGCAATCTGATTCTTGGATTCCCTGGCGTTTCCATTGGGAATGAGCCGGTCGATATCCACCAGGAGTATCCAGCCAATTACCTGACAATTTTGGATGCGGTCGACAGCGACCCCAATTTCGGTGGAGGCCCAGCCCCCTCCCCGATTCTTCAGAACCCTCTCGATTTGCTTGGCGCACCCGACTACATCGGTGGCGCAGCAGAACCTTCGGCAACCAATACGGGGGCCTTCTCACTCGGCAACGGTGGCCAAGCAACCATCTCCCTCTTCCCGCTGAATTGGTTCACTTCGTCGGGAGATTCCCGACCTGACCTGTTCATCCAAGAAGTCGGTCTGCCAGAAGATCTGTTCGTTGAGATCAGTGAAGACGGTATCACATGGACGCCGGTCGGTATGGTTGGCGGCTGCGTCGTCACCGTCGATCTGGACGCTTTCGGAATCACTCCTGACGTTCAATACACCTTCATCCGACTGACCGACGACATCAACCAGGGGCCCACGACAGGGGCTAGCGTCGGTGCAGATATCGACGCCGTGGGAACGTTCTTCAATGCCTACAACACCGAGCCTCAGGCGCGGCTGGCGGTCCGTGACGCGATTCGCGTTTCGCTAGCCCAGGCGCTCAACGTTGCTGGTCAGGAAGACAACATCGATGTCTGGGATGTCTACAACGATACGGTACGGCTGTATGGTTACCAGATCACGGATCTCGGGAAACTGGGTGGTCTGATTGACCCACGAGCCGGTGATAGCTTCGAGAGCGACCCACAGAACCGACGCGATCAACGGGCGCAAAACAATCGCTTCGAAGGTGTCTACATCGACGACATCTTGATCGGTTTTGCAGAGCGCGGCGAAATGGTTTCGGGCGCTGTCGTTGGAACGTTCAACAACTTCGATGTCAATTCACTCCTTGCCGCCGGTGGCTTGCCTTACACCGGACAGTCGTTGCCGGTCGAACCAATCGAAACCGGTACATACCAACTGGAGATCCGAACTTCCGCCGAATACGGAATCACTGGCGCACCGAATGAATTGAGCCTATCTCCATTGGTAGGTGCCAGGGCCTTTGACACCAACGAGCGACTCGCCAAGCAGTCTTCGATCGTGGTGACGCAGGCCAGTGCGATCCCCGATGGAACCACATTCACGCTCAGCGATGGTTTCAACGAAGTGGTCTTCGAGTTCGATGTGAACACTTCGGCGGCGGACCCCGCTTCTGGAGTCGCACAGGGGCACGTGCGTGTTCTGATCGACCCAGGCTTCAACTCGGCCCAAGTGGCTGCGGCGATCCGCGATGCGATCAATATCCCATCGGTCCAAGCGCTGCTTTCGATCAGCGCGTCGACCAACGACAAACTGCAGGTCAAGTCGTCGCAGGCAGCTATCGATTCCTCGATGATCTACCTCCACGGTTCGGCCGCCGGAAATCTGATCGGCAGCACCGATCTACCCGCATCGCTCTCCTTCTTCCTCTACGGGGTCGACTCCGCACTTGGCGAAGACTTGGGGGACAGCAACCGGCTGCGCGATCAAGGGCAGATGATTATCTCCTCGACCTTTGTTCGGGACAGCGCTCAAGTGGGTATCCTGGTCGACAGCGCCAACCGGAATCAGTTGCAACTTGCTGCCGACGTTGGGCCGCGACCTTACCCCGGGACGCCGCGCAATCTACTGACGCTCAATACGGCCTTGCTGGCGCCAGGAGCCGTGATCGTCAACAATGTCTTGGCGAACAATGGCACCGGCGGTTTGGTGATCAGTGGCGATCAGCAAGCTGGCCAGACTCCAGCGGCTCGATCGATCACTCGCGCCATCAACAACACCGTGGTCGGCAACGGCTCCGGCACCGGCATCCAGGTGAACCAAGGTGCAGCCCCTGACCTGATCAACAACATCGTGACTGGATTCACGACAGGCGTCGCGGTCGACGCCGCCAGCTCTACAGTGACCGTCCTCGGAGCCAATCTCTTCAAGTCGAATGCCAGCAACGTTCAAGGACTTGCTGGAGGTGGTAACGGTAGCTTCCCGATCTTCCTTGGTCCCAACGATCCGCTTTTCACCAGCCTCACCAACGGCCGCTACTATTTGGCTCCGTTGTCTCGGGCTATCGATAGCTCACTGGCTTCTCTGCAGGAGCGGTCTGCCCTCTCGCAGGTGAAGAATTCGATGAGCCTGCCCAGCAGTCCCATGATTTCGCCAAGTCGCGATATCGGTGGGCTACTTCGCATCGATGATCCCGCGGTGAACACCCCGGGCGGTCAGGGACAGAATGTCTTTATCGATCGTGGTGCTGTGGACCGAACCGACTTTGTTGGCCCAACGGCTACGCTTCTGAATCCTTTGGACAATGACGCCGATCAGGTCGATATCGATCGCAATACCACCTACGTTCGATTGCTCGATGGGAATCTTTCCTACTTCTCGATCCTTCTGGACGAGAGCCAGGGAACGGGTCCAGACCCAGCCACGGTCACGGCGCAATCGGTGATGCTTACCGAAAACGGCCGACTGCTGATTCCTGATGTGGACTATGTCTTCGGTTACAGCGTCAACAGCCGAGAGATTCGACTGACCCCCAATTCCGGCTTCTGGCGCAGAGACAGCGTCTACGAAATCACGCTGAACAACGCTCGACGCCTTCAGATTTCGCCAACCAATGGACTGGGCGCGACCGATGGCAATCAAATGGTCGCGACCCTATCCGATGGTTCGCAAGTATTCATGGAATACGAGAGCGGCTATATCCTATCCGTGCCGCGAACTTCAACCATCATTGTCCCGGCCACTGGATCCGGTCCGGCAGGCATTGTCGATGGCCAGAGGATTCGGATCACCAACGGCGCCACTGTCGGGAACTTTGAATTCGACACCGACGGGACGGTCAGCCCTGGTTTCCGGAGGATTTCGATTCCTCCGATCGGTTCTGCTGGTCAGGTTCGCGACGCAATCCTGTTGGCACTCCAGGCCCCATCCAACAGCGATCTCAACTTGGCGCCCAAGGCGGTGGGCGCTGACCAGATCCATCTGGGGACCCTAGCGGTGCATACGGTCGACGTGAGCGGTGCATCGCTGCAATTGGTTGGCGATCCAGGTGGAGTCACCGATGGGCAGACGCTGGTGATCACCAGGGCTGGTGGTTCGCCGCTGAACTTTGAGTACGATCTTCCATCCGATGGACCGGTGGCTAGCGGTCGTTTGCCGATCGCCATTGAACGGAGCGACACCTACGACGACATCGCTCGCAAGACAGCCGCCGCACTGGCTCCCTACTTCACCGATGGATTCAGCCCGGTCACGGCCGTCGAAGGTGGCTTTGTTCACGTCGGTGGCAAGCCAGGCGATGCGATCGTGACTTCAGGTTCGCGACTAGCGCTCAGCGGAACTCCAGGGGTCACCGAGAGCCTCAAACTGACGGTCCCGACCGCGGGTGGTCCGGCGATTCCCGATGGGGCTCGGTTCTCCATCCGCATCGGCACCACCTCGGTGGTTTTCGAATTCACGAAGGATCTGGTGGTCGGCACCGGCAACCAGCCGATTTCGATCCGCAACACCGATACCGCCGCTCAGGTGGCATCGAAGATTGTTGCGGCGATCAATATCGCCGGCCTTGGATTGACTTCCCAAGCCAATGGATCGGTGATCACGCTGAATGAACCGCTGGGAACGGTGCTGAATCTCCTGACTAGCGGATTGACCAGCACGGGAGTTCCCGGTGGTGCGGTTCCCGTCAATTTCATTCCAGCAGCGACCTTCACCAACGAGCTGATGGCCGCTCAGTGGGTCAACTCCCTCCGTCGCATCGGATTGGGTGTCGACGCATTCCTGGTCGGCAATGAGACCGTTCTGGTCGATGGTGTGCAACAGATCAGCGGTGTCCCAAGCATCGCGATCGATGCCATTCGGGATTACGCCGGAAATCCACTGCAGGCCAATCGCGCCAACTCGCTGACTCAATTCACGATCGTGATGCCAGAAATGTCGCTGGACTACGGCGACGCCCCAGGTGCTGGCAGCCAGACGATGCAGAGCGACAACGGCTCGCGTCATGCGATCCTGCCGGAAGATGAACCTTATCTGGTACTTGGCCAGTGGGTCGATGCCGATGCGGATGGACAGCCTGACTCCAGCGCCACCGGGGATGATTACGATTCGTTGATGGCAGGCACATTGCCACTGTCGGTCGGCACGACTGGACCGGCCGTCCTGGAGATGCCTGGACCTGCCGGCTTGGTTGGCCGCACCATCGTCATTCGCGATCCGGCTAGGCACTTGGTGACATTCGAATTCACTAACAGTGGTAGCGCCAGCATCCCCGGCGCGGTCGCAGTCAACCTGACGGGCGCCCTTACCCCGACCGATGTTGCGACACGCTTCACCGCAGCGGTCCTGGGAGCCCTGACGTCCGGAAGGATCGACGATTTGATCCCGATTCAACGCGGCCCGGTTGTCGATCTGGGTGGAACCCCAGAGCACCTGTTCGATCTGTCGAACGCATCCTCTGTCACCCGTGTTCAGACCGGATCGCTTAGCCTGCTTGGTTCCTCAAACATCGCGGCTTATGCCGATGGCCAGACCTGGACAATTCAGGACGGAGCTGGTGGAACCGTCACATGGGAACTTCACGACAGCTCGACCGGTCCCGTTTCGGTGACGCCAGGCAACCTTCCATTCGCCGCAGACCTAACCGTTGCCACTCCAGCACAGGTGATGCAGTCGCTGCAAGCAGCGATCGTCCAGGCAATCAGCAATCGGCAAATCAGCCTTCCTGCCCCAACGCTCAGCGGAACGCAGTTGACGATTGCGGCCGATGACGAGGACGGTGTTCGCTTCACTGAGATATTCAACAGCCGTGCCAACTCAACTCCGGTGGTGGTCACGTCGTCTGGGACCGGGATGCTGGACGCTTGGTTCGACTGGAACAATGACGGTGATTTCCAGGATGCCGGCGAACAGATGCTCAAGAGCACCCCGGTACGATCGGGTGACAATACCTTCCTAATCCTTCCGCCTGCATCGGCCAGCACCGGCTTCCTGGCTGCACGTTTCCGCCTGAGCGCTACCGGTGCCCTGCTGACCAATGGCGTGGGAATCGGCGGCGAAGTGGAAGATTACCTGATCGAAGTTCTACCAGGGACCCCGCCAGTCGCCGTCTCTGACACTTACTCAGTCGATGAAGATCAAGTGCTTGTGGTGGCCCCGATCGGTGTGCTGACCAACGATACCGATGCTGATGCAGCGACGACGCTGACGGTCTTCGACAGCGATCCACTGGTACCGGGGATTCAGCCCGAGCGATCGACGGAACATGGATCGCTTCAACTCAATTCCGATGGAAGCTTCACCTACACGCCAGACCCCGATTACTTCGGCACCGACTCGTTCGTCTACTACGCATACGACGGGCGGATGAAGAGCAATCTGCCGACGACGGTCACCATCAATGTAAGACCTGTCAACGATGCGCCCACCGCTGTGGATGACACGGCTGCTATGATCGAAGACACCACGATTGTTCTCCCAGGCAGTTCGATCTGGGGCAATGACATCAAGGGCCCACCGAACGAAGCGGTCCAGAACTTCCGACTGGTGGGTGCTGTTTTGGTCGATGCCTCACAGGGCGGCAACCTCCAACTGGACACGGTCCGCGATGAACTTCGCTACACACCGAGAGCCCATCAGAATGATCGGACGCAAGGGCCGATTTTGATTCGCGTGACGGTCGAAGACTATGGCGCAGCGGGAGGCGATGCCAATCCACTGCGATCGACTGCAACCTTGACAATCAACATCGCCGAGATCAACGATGCACCAACATTCACCATGCCCACTTCGCACTCCAGTCGCGAAGATCAGGGACTGGTGACTGTACCGAACTTCATCACCTCCATTCTGCCTGGTCCGGCGGAAGCAACCGACGAAGTCACGATTGATCAACAGAAGGTTACTTTCCGGGTACGAGCATTCCAGCCAAGTCTCTTCGCGGTACAGCCAACGATCGACGCTACCGGAACGCTGACCTACCAATTGGCTCAACATATCAATAACAACAATCCGCCTCCTACCGCCGACCTGCGGGTGGAAGTGATTGCTGAGGACGACGGAGTACGCACACCGCCTCCGAACGACCACGAAGCGGATGCCAGGATTTTTGTCATCAATGCCAATCCGGTGAATGATGCTCCCGAATTCACACTCAATGCGTTGATCGTCAACACCTTGGAAGACGCTGGCCCGCAGACCGTGGCAGGTTTTGCATCGGGCATTCGTCCAGGACCTGCTGGTGCAGCCGATGAAGCCAATCAGTCGCTTGAGTTCCTGGTGGTGGTGCCCGCCAACGAAGTGTCGGCCTACACCCGACTTCCTGCAATCGATCCAACCACCGGCAACCTGACCTACCAGCTTGCACCTGATGTCAACAGCCGCTTCCCCGGTTTGACCTTAACCTTCACGGTTCAGTTGCGAGACAGCGGGCCGAATGTTCCTCCTCATGACGTCAACGTTTCGCCGATCTCGACGGTTACCATTCGCGCCACCGAAGTCAACGACACACCTGGCTTCACTTTGCCCAGCGTGACCGTCAATGTTCTGGAGGATAACGAAGCGGAAACCGCAGTCGCTCAGACGGTGATTCCGAACTTCGCGACCAATATCACCTTTGGTCCCTCGACGGCACTGGACGAACCGCTATTCCAAACCCTGTCGTTCATTGTCCTCAGCAACACCAATCCAACCCTGTTTGCATCGGGCCCTACG
>JBJSWM010000168.1:0-1587 GCA_046085865.1 Pirellulaceae bacterium | reverse complement strand
CCGCGAAGTAGTCGCCAGCTACCTACGGCCACCAGAGGGACCAACCCATACGCTCCGACACCGATACTTTGAAGCAATAGGTGGCTGACTAGTGCTCCCCAGTAACCGCAGCCATTGCGAGGCGTCTCATTGACCGGATAGGCCAGCTGATCTGGAGTGTAGAGCCGATCCAAAGGGGGTAGCAGCGTGCCGATGTCGTCGGCCGGATCGTGGGTGAGCAGCGAGACGATCAGGAAGAGTGAAAGGGTTGCCAGAAACAGCCCCGCCAGATGGTGATTGCGCGCGGATACATTGGCCGATGGGACAGGCATTGGTGGACGAACACTCTCCGTCCGCTTGATTCTTTCTCCACCCTTGGGTTTCATCACCCGTGTGTCGCTCAATGGAACCCCCTCCGGCCTTGAAACACGATCTGTCACTCCTCACCATTGGGAAGAGTACAATCGGAACGCGGGACGAGCGGGTAAATCGCGTCCGAATCCTCCAGGGGTTCGCATCGCGCAGCCGCTGGAATCGCTACGATCGTTGCAAAGGGATATGAGGCATGATGGGAATCGTTCCGGTTTGGAAGCCGGTTGGATGGAGCAGCAGGGATGCGGTCAATTGGGTTGCCAAGCGAGTCAGGCCAGCCAAGGTGGGGCACTGCGGTACGCTCGATCCCCTGGCCGAAGGGATGCTGCTGGTGGCGATCGGCGGAGCGACGCGACTGATCGATCTGGTCCACCAGCTACCGAAGACCTATCTGGGGACCTTTCGTTGGGGATTCTGCAGTCCGTCGTTGGATCTGGAAACCCCCTTGGAAGCGATCGCAGGTCCGCCGCTTTCGCGAGACCTGCTGCAGGGGCGGTTGCACCATTTCGTTGGGACGATCCAGCAAAGGCCACCTGCGTACTCAGCGATCAAGATCGATGGTCGGCGAGCCTACTTGGCAGCGCGCAAGGGGCAAGAGGTGGAGATGCCGGTACGCACCGTCACCATCCATTCCCTGGAACTCGGATCGGTCGATCCGCCTCATTTTCAGCTGGAGATCGACTGCAGTACCGGAACGTACATCCGCACGCTGGGAAGCGATCTGGCCAAGCGAGCTGGGAGCGATGCGGTGATGACCGCACTGGTGCGATCGTCGATCGGGTCGATCGAAGCGTCCGAGGCGCGAAGTCCGGAGCGGTTGGAGTCGACCGAAGAGATTCTGGCAAATCGGATTGATCTTCGTCGATTGATGCCCGATGCAACCCATACACTTCTGACCAAAGAGCAGATCGCGTGGATCCATCGTGGCGGCCTCTTGGAGTCAACTGACCAATGGCCGGTCGATCGGATGCTAGCAGCCTGGGATGAGTCGGGAGGCCTCCAGTCGATCCTCGCCTTTCGTACCGATGGACGATGGGGGCCAAAGATCAACTTTCACCCAACTCCTACCGAGCAAGGCGTGGAGGATCGTTGAACTTAGGGGGCGACGTGTTTATTGTTGACACATCGCGATGTTCCGATATCATGCGACTGAGTGGGAATCCGGGGAGTTTTTTCATGGCGTCCAAAACGATTCAGCTAACCGATCTGGAATCGCTTGAGGGGGCGGCCGAATGC
>JBJSWM010000167.1:0-4972 GCA_046085865.1 Pirellulaceae bacterium | reverse complement strand
CGCCTGGCGGCGTTGGCTACAGGGCTGTGTTGGCTATGGGGCGGCGTTGGCTACAGGGCGAGCCCTCGCGTTTTCCTCCATCTCAAGCCAGAATCTCGGAGATCACATGACCATGCACATCGGTCAACCGACGCTCGATTCCGTTGTGATAGAAAGTCAGTTTCTGGTGATCGATTCCTAACAGATGAAGGGCGGTGGCGTGAAGATCGTAGCAATAAGTGGGACGCTCGGCCGCCCGAAATCCGATCGCATCGCTGCTGCCATAGGAGGTGCCTCCACGAATTCCACCGCCGGCCATCCAGGCGGTGAAGGCACCTGGATTGTGATCTCTGCCCTTTTGTTCCCCTTGCATGAACGGTTGCCGGCCGAATTCGCTGGTGCAGATGACGAGCGTTGATTCCAGAAGGCCGCGGGCCTTTAGGTCTGCCAGCAGGGCAGCGGCACCGGTATCGAGGATTCGGCCCCAATAGCCATGATCGCGCACGATGTCTTCATGGGAGTCCCAGTTGGGGCGAATGGCTTTCTTGGAGGTGTTTTCCGCGCCGCAATAGATTTGAACGAATCGCACCCCCCGTTCCACCAAACGTCGAGCCAGGAGGCACTGCTTTCCGAAGGGGCCAACATCGGGATCCTCCAGCAAGTACAGCTCCTTCGTTCGCTGCGTTTCTGCTGCCAGTTCCACCGCCTCGGGCGCGCTCATCTGTAGCTTCCCTGCCAGCTCAAAGGAAGCGATGCGCGCTTCCAGAAGGGAATCGCCTGACCGATGGGTGGCGTGCTGACGATTCCATTTCTGCAGCATCTGGAGCCCTTGTTCTTCTGCCCTACGATCGATGGGACGTGCTGGAAACAGATCGCGTATGGCTTCGCCTTGCGTACCGATCTCCATCACCGTTCCTTGATGCATAGCAGGCAAAAATCCTGCTCCCCAATTGATGATGCCACCTGGCGGTAGTCCACGGGGGTCTGGAAGGACGACGAATTCTGGGAGATTGTCGGTTTCATTCCCCAGCGCGTAGGTGACCCAGGATCCCATGGAGGGGAAGCCAGGTTGGATGAATCCGCTGTTCATCATGAACATCGCCGGTCCATGCAGCGCCGTTTTGCTCTGCATCGATCGGATCAGGGCGAGATCGTCGGCGTGTTGCGATAGTCTTGGAAATAGATCGGAGATCCATAGCCCCGATTGTCCGCGTTGGCGAAAGGTCCAGAAACTCTTGGCATGCTTGCCAGCAACGCCTGCGAACGTCTGTTTTCCCAGTTCGGAATCGAATGGGGTTCCATGTAGCCGCTCCAATTCCGGCTTGTAGTCCCAAGTATCGACAGGACTGAGTCCACCTGGGCAGAAGATTTCAATGACCTGCCTGGCGCGCGGTGCATGGTGCAGGTCTCGGTGGGAATCGTTTGAGTTCTTGTTCTTGCAAAGGCCATCGCGGCGAAGCATCGTCGTGCAGGCGAGCGCACCCAGCCCACTGCCTAGGCGGCTGAGCCAATCACGACGGGGCGATTCGACAGCCAGCCCAGCCGGAAGCTTCGCATCTGGTTTGCATCGATCGCCAAGTGGCCTTTCAGTCGACATAAACAAACTCATTGGTATTGAAAAGGATTCGGCAGAGTTGAAAGAGGCCGGCTTCTTGGATCAGCTGGGTTGCTTGTGCAATTTCTTCGTTGGTGGCTCCCCTTCCGAAGGCAAGCCGAATTGCAAGTTTCGCTTGCTGGTCAAGACTCTGGCCAGCTTCTCTTTCGATTCTATGAGCAAAGCGATCGCTTTGTTGCAAGACGAAGGCATTGTTGAGCGTAGCCAGCGACTGAATTGCCGTGGTGGTGGTGTTGCGCACGGGCGCCAGGGTGGCGGGATTGGGGCAGTCGAGCGTCGTGAGGAACGGGTGGGGTGTCGTGCGAACGACGAATCGATAGATGCTCCGGCGAAAGACCTCAGGTACTTCCAGCACGCGGTGCTGATAGACCGGTGCATACTCTTCCTGATATTCAAAGTCGCGGTAGCCCGGTCCGTGCATCGAACGATCGATAGAATCGGAAAGCGTCAGCATTGCATCCCGCAACGATTCCGCATCCAGTCGTCTCGGATTCTGCCTCCACAAAAACCGATTGTCCGCATCTTGAGCCGCACCTGGATGGCTGGAGCCCAGAGAACTGCGCTGGTAGGCGCTGGAAAGCAGAATGATTCGCTGGATTCGCTTGAGCGACCAGTCGCCTTGCTGGAGTTGTTGGGCAAGCCAGTCGAGTAGTTCTGGGTGTGTTGGAAGGGTGCCGCCAAGGCCGAAGTCGCTGGGAGTTGAAACGATGCCACGTCCGAAGTGGTGGTGCCACAGTCGATTGACGATGACTCTGGCGGTCAGGGGATTCTGATCGGAAGCAATCCACTGAGCCAGAGCGATGCGACGCTGCGCATCGGAAGACTGGTTGTCCAGCTCTGCGATCGATCCATGGACCGGTCCCATGCTCTTGACCGTCCCCGGTAGGACTGTTTCACGGGGATCCTCCGTATTGCCGCGATGCAATCGCCTCACCTCCGTGGGCGATTCGGGAACCACCCCATAGACGCGCCGTGGTTCCATCAGCGATGCCAGTTGGTTTCGCAACACTTCCGATTCCTTTTTCAGTGAATCGATGCGTTGGGAATCCTCATCGGAAAGATCACGATCTTTTGGTGCGATGGTTGCATCGACGAAACAGACCTGATCGTGACTGATGCCGTTACCGCCATCGGTAGCAATCAATGTCAGGGTACAGTCGGTTGGTGGGAGCGGCACCAAGATCGACTGGAGCCCATCGTCACGTCCCAGGCCAAGGTGCTGGTAGACGACTTGGTTATCCAACAGGACGAAGACATCGGCTCCATTCCTTGGGGTTTCCCCAAAATAGCCCACCTGCGTCTGGAAGACGACGTGCTGAGGAGCGTCTGTAGCGTTTGCTGTTGAATCAGGTGGGGCATCGGATTTTGGTTCGTCTCCCAACGTTCGCTTGGCGCAGAGGGTCCGCTGCAATAGGTTCCGTTGCAATCGAAAGGTGATGCCGGCATTGGCGTGCAGTGAAAGCATGCTCCGTCCTGGTGGCGCGCAGTCAATCCCATCAAGGGTGGTCGAAAACTGAGAGTGGACTGGGCCATTTCGTATCGCGTCCCATACCTTTTGGTCCGTGGCTGGAATTCCTTCTGCGATGGTGCCCGATTGGGAGATAGCAAGTCGGCGCATCGGGCCGCCATCTGGAATAAAGACTGAGTCGATCCAGTCGCTTTGGGTTGCGTTCAGCCGATTGGCGACAACCCCATTGAGGAAACCTCGGCGGTCTTGCTCCTCGCGACGCTCCCCGGTGCTGGGGTCGATGCCGCTCCCTTGAGTTCCGGTTCCCAGTCCGTTTCCTCCCCCTACAAGGTCGGCCAGGGATAGACCTCCAGTCGCTCGTTGGATCTCCTGGTCCAACTTCTGCTGCAGCTCTTTCCATTGGGAACGCTTGATTTCGATTGCCCTCTTTTCGTCATCCGAGACGATGCGATCTCCCCGTTTGACTCCAGAAAAAATCGCTGTTAGCGCGTAGTACTCTTCTTGGTTCACGGGGTCGAGTTTGTGATGATGGCAACGAGCGCAATGAATGGTGATGCCGCAGAAACTGGTCATTACCTGGGCCACCATGTCGTCCAGGTCGTCCGCGCGCGCCAAACGCTTGATCAGGGGGCTTGGTGTTTCCACTTGGCCGACAAAGTCCCATGGTCCAGCGGCAAGGAAGCTGGAGGCGACCGTCGTTTCCGGAGTTTTTCCGGGAAGTACATCGCCGGCGATTTGATGCTGCACGAAGGTGTCGAATGGTAGGTCGTTATTCCATGCGTCGATCACCCAGTCGCGGTATCGCCATGCGTGATCGCGACGCTGATCGCGTTCAAACCCGTGTGTGTCGGCATAGTGAGCGATATCGAGCCAGTGGCGGGCCCATCGTTCTCCATATCTGGGTGACGCGAGCATCCGATCGACTAGTTTCTCCCATGCATCAGGGCTGTGATCTTCAGCGAACTGATCGACTTCTTCAGGAGATGGTGGCACGCCCAGCAGATCATAGCTCAATCTTCGAATCAAAGCTTCTCGCGACGCAGTCGCCAGTGGCATCAGGCCTTTTTCAGCCAGCGACGCGTCGAGAAAGCGATCGATTGGATTGCCTTCTTCTTTGTGCAGCTCAGTCGCCTCTGGTAGTTCAGTCGACTGGATCGGTTGCCATGCCCAGTGTTGTAGCCGTGGGTCGCCAAGCGTCTGGTTGCCCCAGGGGGCCCCTTGATCGATAAACTTGCTGAGTGCATCGATCTGCGCTGGGTCCAGAGGAGAGCCATTGGGGGGCATTCGGGAGTCATCGGTGGCGGTGATGCGTGTGACCAAAAGGCTTTGCGTGCTGTTGCCAAGTTGGATAGCCAGCCCCGAATCGCCTCCTTGGATCAAGCCCTCGCGGCGATCGAGTCGCAGGCCGCCTTCCTGTACTTTCTCCTGATGGCACTCGATGCAGCGAGATTGAAAGATCGCCAGAGCTTTTTGCTCAAGCTGGCTCGATTCGTCATCTCCCCAAGCTTGCTGGACAACCAGGGAGGAGAGTGCCATCAGGAAACCGATCGGCACGACGAGACGTTGAGCAAAGCGATAGAAGTTCAGAATCGACATTGCTACCGAGAGTCGGGCAGGAAGCATGGCTACGTCTTTGGCAATAGGATGGCTCAATCAATCGTGGCTCCGATCGCTCGCCGTCCATTGAGTATATCTTCCAACGAAACTACAAGAAACCATCGCCATGGCTCGATGCGCTGTTGTAGGAGAAGGGACGACGCGAGGAGGTCGAGCGGGGATTCCTGTGAGTGGCATTGAAACACCGACCGATCGTATGGTCGGATAGGCTCACCAAGAGGAGTCAAATCCGCTCGGTATGCCTCAGTCACCGAGACAAAGGCCCAGGGGTTTAGAATAGGGTGGTGGGGGAG
>JBJSWM010000166.1:0-2744 GCA_046085865.1 Pirellulaceae bacterium | reverse complement strand
TAGGAGTACGAGTACGAGCACGAGCACGAGCACGAGTACGACTTGGAAGGAGCTATTTGTGGAGCGATCGATCAGGACGCCCCATGTTGGCTCCACCTCTCCGCCAGCACCACCAGATGTTCTGCGGCGCGCACCATCTGGTCGACGCAGACAAATTCCTTGACACTGTGGATCATGTGCTGGCCGCAGGAAAGATTTGGGGTCGGCAGTCCTAGTTCGGTGAAGGCCGCACCGTCGGTACCTCCACGGATGCTTTCGGTCCGACAGGATCGCCCGAGGATTTCAAACGCCTCTTTGGCTAGCTGAATCGATTCAGGGAGTCGCCGCAGGCCATCTGCCATGTTGCGATACTGCTTCCTGATCGTCCACTCGATTGTCAACCCAGGCATCCGCCACTGGACCATCTCCCCCAGTTGCTCCAACCGCTTGGCGTAGTGCTGCAGGGTTGGCGTGTCGAAGTCGCGAAGGAGGATCGAGACCGTCGCTTCGGCCACCGATCCGCGGACTTCGTATGGATGGACGAACCCCTGCCGTCCCTCGCTGGATTCGGGGCTGAGCCAATCGACAGGGAGCATCGACACCAGCAGGCTGGCAGCTCGCACCGCATTGACCATTTTTCCTTTCGCGATCGAAGGATGGATGTTGATGCCGCGCAGTTGCGCGATCGCCAGATCGGCAGAAAAAGTCTCCTCGTCGATCGTCCCCTCCCCGCCACCATCCAGCGTATAGCCCACCGTGGCACCGGCCTGCCGCGGGTCGAACCCATGAGCCCCTTTTCCGATCTCTTCATCGCAGGTGAAGAGGATGCGGACCGGGCCATGCGCCAAGTAAGGTCGCTCGATCCATGTCTGAGCGACTTCCATGATGACGGCGATCCCTGCCTTATCGTCGCCACCCAGCAGCGTGGTCCCGTCGGTGACGATCAGCGTGCTACCGATCAACCGATCCAGGTCGGGGCAGTCCTGGGCAGTCAGGGAAAGGTTCCCTTCTCCAAGCCGGATTGGACCTCCTGAGTACGAATCGATCACCCGTGGCTTCACTCCCTCGCCCGGAGCCTCTGGGGAGGTGTCGAGGTGGGCGTTGAGCAGAATGGTGGGCAGTTGCCCTGGAATCGTCGCCGGAATCGTCCCCCAGACGCGGCCCTGAGCGTCGTGCTGAACATCTTCGGCGCCCAGTTCCTTCAACTGCCGGGCAAGTAGGTCTCCCAGCAGCAACTGTCCGCGACTGCTGGGGACTTGCTGACTGTTGGGATCCGAGGCGGTGCCGATCGCAACATACTGCAGAAAACGCTCGATCAAACGTGCCTTGTCGATCGGAGGAAGGGTTGGCGCGGAGGATGTCATGGTTGAGCGAGCCTGCAACAACAATCGATTTGGGGATGACCGGGAAACGTCTGCATTGTACCCACCTTCCGAGCAGGTATTCTCCGTCGCGGAAAGAGGAGAGAATGCGCAGCGAAGAAACTGCTCGACCGATGGTCGAGCGATGGTGCCTGCCCGCAGGGAATCGGCTACGATAACGAAGGTTCGCAAATCTGGAAGACATCGATGGGTGTCGCGTGAATTCCCTGGCGAAGCGAGACTGCAGCAATGGCGACTAGCGGTGACGTGAAGTATCTGCTATTCGATGTCGAGAGTGTCGCTGATGGCGACGCGATCGCTAGAACGCGCTACCCGGGGGAGTCGATTTCGGGGGAGCATGCGATCCGGAGGTTTCGCCAGGAACTGGTGATGGCTTCGGGACGGGACTTCATTCCTCACACCTATCAGATCCCCATCACCATCGTCGTCGCAAAAGTTCGCAAAGATCTTTCGCTGATCGATATCGCGTCGTTGGATGAGCCACATTTTCGACCGCATGTGATGACCGAACGGTTCTGGCGAGGCTGGGATCACTACAAAGCCCCGACGCTGGTCACCTTCAATGGTCGCGGGTTCGATCTGCCGCTTTTGGAGTTGTCGGCATATCGATACGGATTGTCGGTTAAGGACTGGTACGGTTCCAGCGATTCTCCTTATAAGCAGCCTCGCAATCGATACAACATCCAGTCGCACTTGGACCTGCATGAATGGCTGACCAACTTCGGCAGCACTTGGTTTCGCGGCGGATTGAATCTGGCGGCGCATTATCTTTCCAAGCCAGGGAAGATGGATGTGCAGGGAGATATGGTGCAGGAGCTTTATGAGTCGCAGCGGCTGCAGGAAATCAGCGACTATTGTCGTTGTGACGTCCTGGATACCTACTTTGTCTTTCTTCGATACCAGCTCTGCATCGGACGCATCGATCGAGTGGAAGAGCGAGATTTGGTGGCCAGGGCGAAGGCCTGGATCGAAGAGAAATCGTCGGAGCATTCCGTCTACAACCGCTACCTAGAGCAGTGGGCGGATTGGATCGATCCCTTTGAGCCCGTCGAGTCACACGAGGGATCGCGGGAGTGAGTTGCGTTGCGGAGACGGTTTGTCGCAGTTTTCGTAGGGTGAGTGAGGCCGTCGATCGTCACAAGACAGTCCAATGCGATCGATCGCTATAGAGAACCTGACTTCCCAAGCCGTTTGTCGCGACGGCGGAACACACCAAGATGGTTCGACCGACGTTTGGTGCTGGTGTGTTCGTGGTCGGGACGATTCCTGCCATGACCACAAGCAGCGATCTACATTTCCCGGCGCTATCAGGTCGTTCGATTGACGACCGGCTGACACACCCTACGGGTTGATTGCTCGTGCTCGAAAGACGCAATCGCGGAT
>JBJSWM010000165.1:0-3166 GCA_046085865.1 Pirellulaceae bacterium | reverse complement strand
TGCTGGGTGTAAGGGCCCAGAGTGACTCCGGTGCGCGGATGGACATAGCCACCCAGAAACACCAGATCGATCGAATCGCTGGAGGCGAAAAGTTGTGCGACGGGTAGGGAGTTGGTAACCACCTGAAGCGGACGGCCGACCAGTTGTCTCGCCAGTTCGTAGGTGGTGCTGCCGCCATCCAAAAGTACAGTGTCGTGGTCCTCGATCAGCCGACTGGCCGCTGCTGCCACTGCTCGCTTCCAATCCCACCGCGACGTGCGGCGGTGTTCGAACAGCCGCAGCGACGCACTGGGACCGGTGAAGAAAACTCCTCCATGCGTCCGCCGAACCGACCCTGACTCCTCCAGGGCATCCAGGTCGCGACGGATCGTCGATTCGCTGACCCCCAGACTCTCCCGCAGCTCGGGTATCGACACGAAACCAGACACCCGGATCTTCTCCAGAAGCCGATCCCGCCGACCTTCTCCACCCCCCAGCCCAGTCACGATTCAATTCTTTCGCATTCCTGACCGTTTTCGGTCAATTGCAGCCAACCCAAAGGACAGATCCCAACCAGGGCGTTTTAGACTGCCCAAAACCTCCACCCAGTCTGACCATCCTACTCAGCCGACTCCGAATTCCGAACCCCCTTGATATAAAATGCGCAGAATGATGCCGCTTTCCCGTCACTCGCAAGGGATGTGACGAATGGATCGAATTTGCCGGCATGATGACCTCGAGGCGTAGATTCCGTGTCGTCCTGGTGGATCGGCACGGCCAGAATTTGGTTTTGGGGCGAGTCGGTCTGGCGTGGAAGAGAGGGGGCAATCGCAGGTTGGTATGGCGTTTTCCTGGCAATCTCCTATATTTTTGTCACCTCGTTGCGCCGCTGGGGCGCGTTGGGTGCGAGAACCTCCTGGTGGGATCGACAGAAGATGACAACGAGTGATCGGATACGGGAGCTGGAGGCCAACGAACTGGCCAGGCGCGCCACTTCGGCACTGGAACGGACTCGTCCGGCTCTAGGGTGGCTGGGGATCGGCCTGGGCGCCCTAGCGGTGGTGGCCCTTGGTTGGGGTTGGTGGTCGACACAGGTCCAGAAGAAGAGCGCCCAAGCTTGGTCGGACTTCTACTTTGCATCGGGAGATCCCGATCAACTGATCGCCGTTTATGAAGATCACCCCGATTCGATTGCCGCTCAGTGGGCTCGTCAAACCGAAGCCGACAGCCAAGTCGCTCGAGGCATGGATTCGGTCTATGTGGACCGCGAGCAAGCGGACACTCTGTTCCGCCGAGCCCGATCGAACTATTCCAGCATTCTTGAAAAGTCGAACGATCCGATGCTGCGAGCCCGTGCGACCCTGGGGATGGCTCAGGCGTTCGAGGGGAGTGGCGAGATCGATAAGGCGATCGCTGAATACAAGAATGTCCTAGCGATGACGCAGGTGCCCGCCGCGATGACGGCCGAGGTGCAACGGCGCATGGATTGGCTGCAAAGCTCAGGCAGCAAGGATTTTTATGCCTGGTATCGAGATTTCCGACCGGCCCCCGCGGCGCCGGTCAACGTGCCTGGCGATCTGAAGAGCCTCCCGGGGCTCCCCGATTTTCAGTTGCCACCGCTCCAGAATTCTCCTGGCTCTGGGACTCCAGGGGCAGCCTTCGACAGTGGCTCACCACCCCCCCAGGGATCAACCGAAGCGGCGCCTGCAGCGGAAGCGACTCCGTCGCCCGGCACGCCGCCCCAGGAGAGTTCCCCTGGAGCGACTTCCAGTGGTGAGCCAACTCTGTCCTCCGACAAACCGAATGGATGATTTTGGACGAACCTGAAGCCCAAACGCAGGATCCCCAGTTCCCCGGCCCCAGGCAGATCCGCCAGTGGGTTGTGGAGCCCGAGCAAGCGGGGCAACGAATCGATCTGTTCCTCGCCCTTCAGTGCGACGGCTACAGCCGTGTCTTCCTTCGGAAAGTTTTGCACGAAGGAAGCGTCTGGCTGGATGGAAAGCCGGTCAAGCCGAGTTTCAAGGTGCAAATCGGGCAGACGGTGAAGATCGATCTTCCGCCACCCCCCGATGACGGTCCAATCCCGGAAGCGATCCCGATCGACATCCTCTATGAAGACGATGCGATGGTGGTCATCAACAAGGCGGCCGGCATGGTGGTCCATCCGGCGAAAGGTCATTGGTCCGGTACGCTCACCAGCGCTCTGGCTCACCACTTTCAATCGCTTAGTGATGTCGGTGGCCCAACCCGACCAGGCATCGTCCACCGCTTGGATCGCGAAACCAGTGGCGTGATCTGTATCGCCAAGACCAATGCCGTCCACCTGAAGCTCGCCGCACAGTTCGAAGCTCGAGAAGTGGAGAAAGAATATTGGGCGATTGCGGTGGGATCGATCGATCGCGACCGCGACTGGATTCGGCAGCCGATTGGCCACCATCCCTACCAGCGCGACAAGATGGCCATTCGAGCCGACCACCCCAGCAGCCGGCCAGCCGAAACGCTCTTCGAGGTCGTCAAGCGGTTTCCGGGGTACTGTTTTTTTCATCTCTTCCCGAAGACCGGCAGGACCCATCAGATTCGAGTCCACTTAGCGTCGATCGGAGCCCCCGTCCTCTGCGATCGACTCTATGCCGGCCACGCGAGGATCACGCGCGGGCAGTTGCTGCGTCGAGCCGCTCGTCGTGAGCCGGCCAGGCCTGGAGACGACGAGGTGCTGTTGGAACGGCAAGCTCTCCACGCCCATCGACTCAGTCTGCGTCACCCAGTCACCGACACCCCGATGACTTGGATCGCCCCTCTCCCAGCCGACATGCAAACAGTGCTCGATACCCTCCAGGAAAGCGACTGAAAAATTCTTTTTCGTCTCGAGATGTTGTGACCAAACTTGTCACATCCCCCCGCTCCAATCTCTTAGCTGATGCGGGGAAGCAGGGTCGAACGACTGCCAGAAGATGCAGTAGTCAAGGAAAGTTTTTCCGGTTTTTGTAAAGTTCGGAAATGCTAGCAAGCAGCCTTCGCGATTGTTTTTTTGGTTGCCGTGAACTTTTACTTGAAACTTCAGTCCAAAGGTGAGGAAAGCGTGACTTTGTGCCATTTGGTATCGATTTTGCATTCCATGACGATGCGAAGGGATGAGGTTAGCGGGTTGTAGGGAACGGGCGGTTAGCAAGGGCAGCAGGTCTTTCCG
>JBJSWM010000164.1:0-2443 GCA_046085865.1 Pirellulaceae bacterium | reverse complement strand
GCTCGTCTGGATTCCAAAAGCCAAATCAGGCATACTTCCGGCTCGATCATCTCCTGGCAGCACGCATTGCCAGGCTGGGTCTTTCCTCCCTTCGCCCTCGGAAGTGAGGACAAGACTGACTGACCGACCGACTGCAGGATGCCGTTGGTCGCCGAAGGGCTCGCGACTTCAAGGAGGAATTGTCGATGTCGATTTCCCACCCAGCCAGCCATCGCCCCGGCAGAGCGATTCCCGACCAGGCCGCTCCCGCCGGACGCACAGCCGGGATGCCTCGGCCAGCCGAGACGCTTCCGACCCGTATTTTTTGGCCCTATGCCATTTCGATCTGGCTGGTTCACGCCCTCTCCCTGCTGGCGATTGCACCCTGGTTCTACTCCACCAGCGGCTTGGTGGTGTTGGTAGTCACCCATTTTTTGTTCGATGGACTGGGTGTTTCTATCGGCTACCACCGATTGCTGACGCATCGAGGTTTCGCCTGCCCGAAGTGGTTTGAGCATCTGCTGGCCATCTTCGGCATCTGCACCCTTCAGGATTCCCCGGCGCGTTGGGTTGCGATCCACCGGATGCATCACCAACACAGCGACAAACAGGCCGACCCTCACTCCCCCTGGGTGACATTCTTCTGGGGCCACATGGAATGGCTACTGGTGAAGGATCGCCGGCACGACAGCGTCTTCCACTTCGAGCGATATTGCCGCGACCTCCTTCGCGACCCCTTCTACCAGAAGGTGGAACGCAAACTGATGTGGCTTTGGATCTATCTAGCGCACGCCGCGGCAATCACCGCCATGGGCTATGCCTTTGGTCTTTATCAGGAGGGGACCCGCGCCGCGGCTCTCCAGATGGCAGCAAGCTGGCTGGTTTGGGGAGTTTTCTTGCGCACCGTCTTCACCATGCACGTGACCTGGGCGGTCAATTCGGTCTGCCACAAATGGGGCTACCGAAACTATCAGACCCGGGACGAAAGCACCAACAGTTGGTGGGTGGCTCTGCTGACGTTCGGAGAAGGATGGCACAACAACCACCACGCCGACCCACGCAGTGCCCGCCATGGGCACCGGTGGTTTGAATTCGATATGTCTTGGTTCTTGATCCGGCTGTTTGAAAAAATCGGTCTGGCTTCTCAGGTGGTCGGTCCCAGGTTGCGACTGGGCACCATCGCCAACGAGTCTATTGACGAGATGCCGGAATGACCTTCAGACGCAGCGTCTTGTCCCCCCGCTGAACGACAATCTCCGTCTCCTGCCCCACCCGCAGCCCTTCAATGGCAAAGGTATAGTCGTAGACGTTCTCGATCTTCTTCCCTGCCAACTCGACGATCACATCACCACCCTGTACTCCCGCAGTTGCCGCCGGGCCATTCTTGGCGACACCAGACAACTTGACTCCCTGGATGTCGCCCTGAGCGTAATCTGGAACAGTCCCTAGAAAAGCGGTCAACATCGCTCGCTTCCCCTGGTTCTCCGGCGCTGCCTGCGCGACATACTCAGGCGGCTCAGGTCGCGTTGAAATCGAACGTGCGATCAATCCCATGAGGCGAGCCACCTGGGCGGCTCCTTCGTAATTGATCAGGTCAGGGGTATCCCTGGGTGTATGGTACTCTCCATGCGATCCGGTGAATGCCGATAGGATCGGCACGCCGGCCATGAAAAAGGTACTGGCGTCGGTTGGCAAATAGGAATCGCTCTGCAGCGTCAGCGACAATCCGACCACCGCGTTCCGCTGTTCGATCTCCTGCGTCCACACTGGCGAAGACCCAACCCCTTGAAGCACCAGTTTCTCACGCAGCCTCCCGATCATGTCGAGATTGAAGCAGGCTGCGACCGTAGGGGCCAATCGCACAGCACCAGCCCCCGTCGGAACGGCTGCCCCATGCCCATCCCCCTCGGATGCCTCGGCCGAATCCCTCTCTCCCGACTCCTCCTGCCGCAGCCCTGGATAGAGCCCATCAAACTGCTCGGCAAAGTAGTCGGACCCCAACAACCCCAACTCCTCTCCCGACCAAGCGGCAAAGAGGATGTCATGCTTCAGTGAAAGTTTTCCAGAACGCTTTTGAGCTGCGAGGAACTGAGCGATTTCCAGCATCCCGGCAACACCCGATGCGTTGTCGTCGGCACCGCGATGCGTCCCACCTCGCTCCTCATCCCGGGCCAGCGAAGAACCGCCTTGTCCAGTACCAAGGTGATCGATGTGCGCCCCAACCACCACGACATGCGAGCTGGGCTGGGATCCGGCGCGGAGCCATCCGAGGACGTTCCGCCCCTCCTTCTTGATCTGCTGTACATCGATCGAAGCCGCCAGCGATACCCCCTCCAGCGAGAATCCCATCATCAGCTCACCACGATCCAGAAACTTCTGCATCGCCTCCAACGACTCTTCAGACTTGCCTGCCTTGAGCAACGTTTCGGCGACGCTGTCGCTGACGCTGACGACCGCTAGACTC
>JBJSWM010000163.1:0-1197 GCA_046085865.1 Pirellulaceae bacterium | reverse complement strand
GTACTCGAAAAGGAGCGTTGGGACACTGAGGCATCGAGTACGAAGCCGAGTACCGTCCGACGGGGCGGACTGAGTAAGAGAAATCCAACCGACGAAATGATCGGAAGAACCTATTCCGCTGACTAAAAGAACTCTTGTTGGGGCCGGCCCACTTCAGTCCGGTTGCTTCAATCGAATCAGAACTTCGTTGCGACGCAGGGGGCCGGGAGTGAAGGGAGGATCGTAGCCGGCTGTTTCCACGCCACTGCCCGATGTCGTGTCGATGGCAGAAAGTCCCTTCGATTCCATCCAAGCCCGCAGTTTCGCTTCGGCATCCTTGGCGCGTTGAGCCGACAGTTGTCCCGAAAATCGTATGACGGCGAAACGGCCAGCCGGTCGCTTTCGAACTTCCACCTTTTCCCCCGTCGGTTTGGGAACACCCCTGTCGGCGATTTCCTTGGGCATCACAAATCCCATCTGAACCGCCGCGTCTTGGTCGAGTTTCTCCATGAAAACCGGAGTGGTCATCTCAATCTTCTGGCTGCTTTCGTTCGCGCCACTGATATACCGAAACAACTTCATGAAGCTGCCATCGCGACCTTGGGAATCGAGGTTGGTCGAGGTGGCCGCCAGCATCAGATCGGGATACTCGCGAACCTCAAAACTTCCTTCGGACTGAATGACCTTATATTCCGCCGACTCGTAGGCACCTCGAGCGATCAGGTTCCAGCCGAGAAACCCAGCCATTGCGATTCCGAGTGCTGCGCTTGTGTAGATCATTTTGTTTGGTTTCTTTGAGAGGTGCGGTGACAATGGCGATCTCCTGGGCGAGAGACTGACTGCTGGTACTCTAGCTGGGTGCCAATGGATGCGTATTTTGTTGCCCAAAACCGAGATGATTTAGAAGATCCCGGCGTTTGCGATGGGCCAGTCCACCGTCACCAACTGGTCTGGCTATTCCCGGCGATCCCGCAAAGCTTGCGTTTTTTTGGGAAGGCATCCATGAACATCGTCGGCAACGTGAGTGAAACCTCTTGGCGGAGAGCGGGTGGCTTTGCCATCTTCGAGGGAAGCCCGGCCATCGATCGCGATCACGAACTTTTGTGACCGATGTAGCCAATGCTACACCGCTCCCGACTGCACTGCCGACCGATGGCTTACTTTTCGACCTTTCTCCTGTTTGGATGTTTTCGGAGCGTCGAAGATTTGTCGTCGGGG
>JBJSWM010000162.1:0-8502 GCA_046085865.1 Pirellulaceae bacterium | reverse complement strand
AGCGGTAAAAGCAATCGCTCCAGAACACCAAGCACTAGTCATCAACTACCTGAAAGCAAGCGGTATGAAACTTGGAATTCTGGTCAACTTTGGGGATTACCCGAAAGCAACGATCGTCCGGCTGGCACTTTAATTTCCTTGACGCCTAAAAGGCTGGAAAACTTGGGTGAAATCGCCCCTCTTCCTTTTCGTGCCTTTCGTGTTTTTCGTGGTTAAACATGAACTACCCCTGACCGAATACAATCCGATATCTCCCTGCAGAGGAACAGTACGAGTCCTATCGCGATCTGCTGCTGAGATTCCCCAAGGCAAGTCCATGAACCACGAAAGGCACGAAAAACACGAAAGAGGGGGCAGCCAATGACTGATAAGATCCTATTCAAAGACGAAAGCTACGCGATCCAAGGCGCCATCTTCGATGTCTATCGAGAAATGGGGTGTGGTTTTTTTCGTACTCGCGCTGGTACTCAATGAATTGGTACTCAGGCTCGAAAAGAATCGCTGGGACACTGGGGCATCGAGTACGGGGACGTGTACCGTCCGCTGCGGCGGACTGAGTACGAGAAACTAAAGCATAGACCCAGGAAATTGCCCGAAGAAATCCCTCAGGGAGTAGGAGATCGATCCCGATTTGGCCTCGAACGTCGCTATCGGCTAGCGATCGGGGTCCATGCCGGGAAGCCAACTTTGGCGATCGTTTTCTGGCGAGCGCGTCGAGCGACCGGAACGGCGATTCGGTTTGCTTGCTGAAGGAGCTGGCGACTGGGAGGCAGTGTGAGTCGGTGGATCCGATGGAACCGGCTTGATTGGCAGAGGGTCGCGCCGTCGTCGGCTGGCATGTTTGGCCGCAATGGCTCGCAGACCCTCCTGTGTCTGCGGATCCCGCCGCACGCGAGCGATCTGCTCCTTCGCTTGCCGTACGGCGGCCGCATGGTCGACGATGGGAAAGGGATAATCGATCCCCAATCGACAACCATAGCGAGCCTGATCGTCGAGGCTCATTTTCGAGGGTGACCAGAGGAACTCGTTGGGGACTTGCGACAATTCCGGGAGATAGCGGCGAACAAATTGCCCCGTAGGATCTTGTTCCCTCCCCTGTTTCTCTGGCGAGTAGATCCGAAGCGTATTGATACCGGTGACCCCCGACTGCATCTGGATCTGAGGGTAGTGAATCCCCGGTTCGAAATCGAGAAAATGTTTCGCGAGGAACTGAGCGGGGCGTTGCCAGTGCAGCCAGAGATCGTAGGACGCAAACGATACCAGCATGGCTCGCATCCGAAAGTTGATCCATCGATGCTGCTTGAGGTACCGCATGCAGGCATCGATCATCGGATAACCGGTCTTCCCCTCACACCATGCCGCAAAACGCGCCTCGTCGAATGCTGCCTCCCGCAAGCCATCGTACGCGCGGCACATGTTGCGAAACTCCAGTTGCGGTTCATCCTCCAGCTTTTGCATGAAGTGACAGTGCCATGCCAGACGCGATCGAAAGCTGTTGAGCGATTTGCCCCAGGATGAATGGTCTTGGACGGAGTGCGGCGGCGGATTCCATCGCATCTGTTCCAATTGCTGATACGCTTGACGCACCGTGATGCAGCCCCATGCAAAATAGGGGCTCAGCCGCGAACAGCCGTGCTGAGCGGTGATGGGACTGGAGATCTGAGTTCGATAGTGGATGCCGCGAGCGGAAAGGAATGTATTGAGTAGTTGATGGGCGTGGGAAGCGCCACCGGGCTGCAAATCGGTGGCAGGCTGGCCGTGCATTTTGTCGGCAAAGGCCATTGGGTCATCGCCACGCTGAAACCCCTCCGGCAGTTCGATGCGCGTCGGGGGTTGGACGAGCGGCTCGGAAACCCATCGGTGCCAGTGGCTGGCCCAGCGGTCTCGACTGGCCAGCCGCCGCACCACCCCATCCTGTCGGAATTCGACCCAGGGGACGCGATGCTCCTTGCACCACTTCGCTACCTGACGATCTCGTTGATAAGTCCACCAGGAACCTGTCTCCTCGTGACTGACCAACTCCTTGAGAAGGAACTTGCTCGACAGTTCTTCGAGAATCGTCTTCATCTCACCAACGCGGATCATCAGATCCCCACCCATCGCCTGTAGCCGTTCCCGGAGTTCCAGCGCCGACTGCATCGCGAAGAGGAAGTGGGAGCGATCCATTTCGGGCGATCGCCACCAATCTGGTTCGATCACCCAAAGTGGAATGACCTGTCCGTTCGATGCCGCACGAGCCAGGGGCGGATGGTCCGCCAGTCGGAAATCCCGCTTGAACCAGACGATCGTGACAGCCGGTCTATCAAGCATCAGGGGATCTGCCAGAATGAAGGGTTCGAGTTCTGTGATGAGGTGCACCATGGCAATCGCAGGGATTGTTGTCGGATGGCAAGCTGACTGGGATCGATCGGAGGCACCGGATGGAAATGAGACGCCCGCGATGGAGCTGGATTGTCGCCTGTGGGTTGGTGTTGCTGCTTGGGATCGGCTCGCGCAAAATCCCAGGAGTATTCCCGGAGGTCTTCGGGAAATACCCCGGAGACGTTCTTTGGGCATTGGCGGTCTACTGCGGCTGGGCGATTGTGATGCCAACTGCTTCGGTGAGGCGAGTGGTGCTGTGCGCGTTGGCAAGCAGCTTCCTAGTGGAAGGCTCGCAGCTTTATCACGCTCCTTGGATCGACAGAATCCGTCGGACCACAATTGGTCATTTGGTGCTGGGATTCACTTTTCACTCTTGGGATTTTCTCGCCTACGCCATCGGGATCGCTGTGGGCTGTCTTTTGGATCTAGTTCAAAGCCACCAGAGCCGGCGAAGCAAGGAATCTTGATCGACTGTAGGAATCCAGCCAAAACGAACACCAATCGATTGCAGGAGCTGCGCACGTGGAGGCAGATCAGGTGGCAATCTCAGGGATCGAGACCATAATGGTAGGATGAGGCGTCATGCCTTCCACCTACCTGGTTTCCCATCCTTGGCCGTACGAATGCGAAAGTCCATGACGCTATTGATTGCTGATCGGTCGATCCGTTTTTTTCTGAGGGCAGCGGCGTTGGGATGGTGCTTGCTGCCAGCGATCGATCTCTGTGGATTGCGGGCTGCGGAAGGTCAGCAGGACAATCCAAGTGGGCAAGCAGGAGACGGGATCAAGCCGGGGCATTCGTTTCACGGGGAAGCATTCAACGAGGGGCCTCGGCAGGCGGCTGAGCTGATGCCGGGTCTTTATCCGGTGCAATTTCCGATCAGTTCCAGCCCTTTGGCGCAGAAGTTCATCGAGCAGGGGATTTCGCAGCTTCATGGATTCTGGTTTTGGGAGGCCGAACGATCGTTTCGTCAGGCGGCGGCGATCGATCCCCAGTGCTCGATGGCCTATGTCGGGATGGCCTGGGCAAACAATCGGAATGAGGAGCGAGCGAAGAAGTTTTTGTTGGAAGCCAATAAGTATCGGGAGAAGAGCAGCGACCGCGAGAAGCGGTATCTGGATGCCTATCGCAGGTACTATGGACTGGATCGAGCTGAGGGGGACAAGGATGGGAGGAGCCGGGCCGATAAGGCGCGCGATTTGATTGGAGACCTGGAGAAGATCGCGATCGATTTTCCCGAAGACTTGGAGGCCAAGGCGCTGCTTTGCTATCGGCTGTGGGAAAGCATCCATGAGGAGTTGCCGATCACCAGCCATCTGGCGATCGATGCGCTCCTAGAACAGATTTTCGCCAAGGCGCCCATGCATCCCGCGCATCACTATCGGATTCATCTTTGGGATCATTCGCGAGCCAAGTTGGCGGTTCAGTCGGCGGTGCGTTGTGGACCAGCGTCCCCAGCGATCGCTCACATGTGGCACATGCCGGGCCACACTTTTTCGGAACTCCATCGGTACCACGATGCAGTCTATCAGCAGGAGGCATCGGCACGGGTCGATCATGCCTACATGATGCGACAGCGGGTGCTGCCCGATCAAATCCATAATTTCGCTCACAACAACGAATGGTTGATTCGCAACCTTCTGTTCATCGGGCGAGTCGACGATGCGATCGACCTGGCTCGCAACATGATCTCCCTTCCCAGGCATCCCAAGTACAACAAAGCCGATGGTGGGGGTAGCAGTGGTCTGGGGCGAGATCGGCTGCTGGAATCTTTGTTGCAGTATCGGCTCTGGGGCCGGCTGTTGCAGCTGAAGGATGCTCCCGAATTGGAAGAAACGCAGGAGGATGAGTGGAAGGCCGAGCGGTCGGCAGCTCTGGCGATCGCTGGCATTGCAGGGGGTGATCCGGAGACGGGAGCACACTATGCGGCGCAGATCCAAGACCGTTGCAAGGAGCTGGAAGAGGAAGTGGCGAGGCTGATGGAAGAGCCACCGGCGCCGCCAGATCGAGCGGCCACCAGTGATTGGCAGCGCCAGCAGCAGGAGCAATTCAAGAAGAAGCAGGAAGAGCGAAGGAAGCAACTGGAGTCGAAGAAACAGGAAGCCAAGCGATGGCAGCGCGGCAAGTACGAAATCGCCGCTCATCGCGCCGCTTCGGAACAGAAGTGGAATGAAGCGCTGGAGGCGTATGAGCCATCGGATCGCAAGAGTCAGTTGCAGAAGGCCGAATGGCTGGCGATGGCGGGAAAGCACCAGGAGGCGATCGACCTAGTGCAAAAGTCGGTCCAGGAACGCCCAGGAGAGGTTCTTCCACTGGCCGTGGCGGTCCATGTCTACATGCTTGCAGGCAAGGAAGCGGAGGCAAAGGAACGCTTTGAATCGCTGAGGAAACTAGCCGCCGATGCCGACCTGGAGATGCCACTGCTGGCGAGGCTGAATCCGTTGGCGATCGCCTGGGGCCATGGAGCCTCCTGGGCGACGCCTTATGACATTCCCGAGGAACTCAAGGGCAGGACACCTCTGGAAACGTTGGGGCCATTCCGTTGGTCTCCCTACCAAGCTCCCTCCTGGTCGTTGCAACGATCCGATGGGCAGGTGATCGATTCGCAGGCTTTGGCCGGCAAGCCAACGGTGTTGGTTTTCTACCTGGGGTTTGGATGCCTGCACTGCGTGGAGCAACTGAAGAAACTGGAACCCAAGCGAGAGGAATTCCAGTCGTCAGGGTTGCAGATGATCGCGGTCAGCACCGAATCGCAGGAATTGCTGCTGAAAGGGATGAGCACCTACGATCAACCGCTTTCGATTCCCCTGCTGGCCGATCCGACGCATCGTGTCTTCCGCGACTTTGGCTGCTACGATGACTTCGAGCAGACGCCGCTGCACGGTACCTTCGTGATCGATGCTCAGGGCCGCGTGGTCTGGCAGGACATCAGCCATGAACCATTCATGGATATCGATTTTCTTTTGAAGGAAGCGGTCCGGCAACTGAAGCTGCCACGACCTTGATGCATCCAAACGGATGGCGGACGGAGGTGTTTTCATCGATGGCCAGACGCCCCACGCCAGACGATTCGAACGCCCCACAATGGCTGATCCAAAAGGCTCGGGTGGTTCTCCCCGATCGCATCACGGAACCGTGCGATGTGCTGATCCAGAAAGGATGCATCGCTGCGATCGGTCTGCGAGGAAAAGAACGATTGCGGCGAGATCCCGAGGAGGTGCGCCAGATCGATATTCAGGGGGACTATCTAGCGCCGGGGATGGTCGACATTCATGTGCATGGCGGTCGCGGAACCGACTTCATGGACGGAACGCTGGATGCCTTTCGCATCGCCTGCTCCGCGCATCTTCAGCATGGCACCACCACCATCGTTCCCACCTCCACCACCGCCTCTCCCGATCAGATCGATCGTTTTCTGACGGCAGCGGGTCAGTACCGAGACGGATGGAATCGGTCCTGGGGCGCCTGGATGCCAGGCGTTCATCTCTACGGGCCTTTCTTCGCCGCGGGGAAGACTGGTTGTCACTCGCCAGAAGAAGCGCGCGCGCCGGAGGCGCGAGAGTATCTCAAGTATCTGCGAAGCGGACTGGTTTTGGTGGCGACCTCGGCGGCGGAGCTGCCGGGAGCGGTGGGATTTTACCGAGCTGCAGTGCGTGCCGGGTGCATAGTAACCTGCGGTCATTCCAACGCCACTTGGGGCGAGATGGCGGCGGGTTGGCGAGCCGGGATGAGGCATGTCGACCATTTTTGGTGCGCGATGAGCTCGATCCCGTCGCTTCGGGCAAGGTGCGGAGTCCCGATGCAGGCAAGCATGGCCGAGTTCGTGCTGGCGGAACCGACGATGAGCACCGAAGTGATCGCTGACGGATGCCACTTGTCACCCGAACTGCTTCAGTTTGCGCGGCGGATGATCGGGCCGGATCGGCTGTGCTTGGTGACCGACAGCAATCGAGCGATGGATATGCCCCCTGGTCGCTATCGATTCGGAAACGCCCAGTCAGGCCCGTGGTTTGAAAGTGATGGCCAAGTCGGCTGGGCATCCACTGGATCTCTGGCCTCCTCGGTGCAGGGAATGGACCACATGGTGCGTGGTATGGTGCGTCAGGGGAAAGCGACACTGTTTGAAGCCTTTCGAATGGCCTCGCTGACTCCAGCAAGGTTGATTGGCCTGGATGCTCAGGTAGGCAGCATCGCACCAGGAAAGAAAGCAGACCTTCTGGTGTTCAGCAAGAGCTTGAAACTGAAATCGGTCATGCTGCACGGCGAATGGGTCCACGGCTCCATCGCTCGCAGCTCTATCGCTCGCAGCAACTCAAGCCTTTCCTAGGCAGCGTTGATTTCCAGCCACTGGGAGCGGAGCATCCCATCTCTCGGTGCGTCCAAAGGATGTTCGGCTGGGAAGCGTCTCTCCGGCGACGTCGATCACATAGACTTACGGTCCCCAAGTGATTCCAATTTTTATGCCTGTTTTCCCGCTGTCCGATGGTCGGACGTGTGAGTTTCGTCGGTTCCGTCTTACTTTCCTGGCCTGCAGTGCTGGTCTAGAATGAAGGCATCGGCGAGTCACCGGGGCCTCGCGCTGCGGGGCGTCAGCAGAGCAGACCACCGGATCCAACGAGTTTTCCTGCTCGAACAACCTCTGCTACCAACGTGGAACCCAGTTGAACCATGGACGATCAGCAGAGAAGCTCCCACCTGAAGGAGGCTCAGTGCGAGTCTGACGAGTGGAAGGAATGGTATCGACTCACGCCAATCGAGAGGATGCGCGAATCGATGAAACTTTGGCGATTCTATCTCGAAGCAGGAGGCTCTCTTGATCCCGAACCCGATTCTCAGAGTCCTTTCGACGCTGTCATGCCACATGGTCAGGCACCTGCTTATCGGAGGTCAGGCGTGCGTATTGTACGGCGCAGCGGAGTTTAGCAGAGACTGCGATGTCGTTGTCTTGGTGAATGAAGAAAAGACGTTCAACCACTGGAGCTAGAAGGGCGGAGGCTCCACCCCGTGGGCTGCTTCCATGGACCGAATGTTGATCGAAAGCCGCGTGATGTTCCGATCTGGTCAGTAGCCGGCGGCCTGGCCATCCTTGCGTGATTCGCTGGCACCCAGGTAGATGTCGCGCTGAGCGTCGTACTGGATCGCCTGATAGCCGCCGAAGTTGCCCAGATCGTATCCCAAGGTATGGCCCCGCGCCATCAGGTCACGGATGGTCTGCGCTGCGAATCCGCTTTCCAGCGACACTCTTCCGCCATCCTCCATCCGCTCGCCCGTCGGTTCGCTGGATCCTTCGTGCACCACGCGAGGTGCATCCCCCGCTTCCTGGCAATTCATTCCGAAGTCGATCATGTTCAGGACGATCTGAGCGTGTCCCTGTGGCTGAGTGGCTCCTCCCATCACTCCGAAACTGAGAAAAGGTTTCCCGTCTTTGGTGATGAAGCCTGGGATGATCGTGTGGAAGGGGCGTTTCCCGGGCTGGTAGGAATTGGGCCGTCCCGGCGTCGGGTCGAAAAGTTCGCCGCGATCCTGGAGGCAGAAACCGAGTTGATCGGGACACATCCCCGATCCGAAGCCACGATAGTTGCTTTGGATAAGCGACACCATGTTTCGATCCGGGTCGGCCGTGGTCAAATAGATCGTATCCCCCTGTTTGAGAGCCGGGTTTCCTGCGTCGTATCGCAGGGCCGATCGATTGCCGATCAATCGACTTCGCTCATTCAAATAATCCCGGTCGACCAACCCCTCGATTGGCACCTTCGCAAATTCGGGATCTGCGTAGTATCGGGCGCGATCCTCGAAGGCCAGCTTCTTCGCCTCGATGAACCAGTGCAGATGGTCGGTGCTTCCAAATCCAGCTTGGGCGATTGGAAAGCGTTCCAGCATGCCGAGGATTTGAAGAGCAGCCAGACCTTGACTATTGGGTGGCAACTCCCAGACTCGGTAGCCACGGTAATCGAGCCCTACTGGTTCCACCCATTCGCTGCGATGTTTCTTCAAATCCTCCAGCGACAGGTAGCCACCATGCTGCTTCATGAATCGATCGATGCGCTGTGCGATCGCGCCTTGGTAGAACGCATCACGGCCTTCGTCGGCGATTTGCTGAAGGGTATCGGCGAGCATCGGATTGCGGAAGATGTCCCCTTT
>JBJSWM010000161.1:0-1347 GCA_046085865.1 Pirellulaceae bacterium | reverse complement strand
TCCTGATAGGTGGGAGTTCTTTAGCTGTCCAGGCAAAACTCTGGAAAGGGAATGCCAATGCGGGAATGAAGTGGCGATAAGCATTTATCGGAAACCTGCGAAGACTTGTGGGCCACTGAGCTGCCCACGCGTCTTCGGTTCGCCGATTAGAACTGCAGCTTATGCTTGTCGGTCATCTTGCGACGGATTTCCAAGGTCATTGCATCGATATTGCTCAGTGCCGCTTGATAGCTTTGATTGCCGATCGCGCGGGACTGGGAATTGATGGTGCCTGAAGCATCGTAGTAGCCAGCCGCATTCGGATCGTAGTAACCTGCACCGAATCCACCGTAACCGTAATTGCCGTAGTACCCGTATCCAACCCCTGCCGTTGGTCCAGGAGCTTTGTAGGCGTTGGCTTCTGCTTTGCTGGCCCCTGCTTGGATATTGGTCTGGCGAATGACCAAGCTGCTTCCGCGAAGCGCTGTGGAAACGTTGGTAGCGTATTCCACCAGTTCGGGATCGACGTTGAGTGTCCCCAATTCATCGATTTTCCGAGCGCTCTGGTCATTCCATCGAGCTCGATATCCAGTGGAGCGAGCGTTGTAGTCACGCACTCGCTCAATCTGCTTGACGACTTTATCAAAGTAGGCCTTCGATGAAGCTGGAATGGGATCTGAGGAGGCGGATGCGTTGCTGCTGAGACTTTGTTGGGTTTCCGAAGCTTGCTGGTTGAGGCTGAAGATTCCAAGAAGTCCATCCAGGGATGCATCAGTGATACGGCCCTGCAGGACGACGGTATTGCCGTCTAGTTTGGCATTCCACTGAGCCACTTCTGGTGCTGGGGTACCGAATCGTTCCAGCAGTTCAGCCAGCAACTGGGGGCCTTTGGCAACTAGGGCCTGAGGCGAATTCTCAAACGACACCTTGACGATGCACTCATCGAGACTTCTTCGGCCGACCAAGACGGTCAAACCTCGGATCGATGCAAGCAGCTTCGCGGTCGACGCGGGGTCGGCACCCGCGATCGACTGCAGATTGCCGATTCTCTGCTGAAGGACGACCGGTGAGACCAAATTCTCCAGGTCCCAAGAGAGCATCAGCGATAGATAATCGGAACCCTGCTTGGACTGTTCCAAAAGATAGCTGCTAGCGGAGGTTCCAGGAGTCGCTTCCAGCCAGTCTGCGACCAGTCGTCGGTCGGCGGGTCGCGCGAAGCCGACCAAGGGTCCCTCTTCGGGAATCAGATACATCGGCTTTGGGGACCAGATCACCTCGCGGCCCTCAATGCTGTCCACATAGCCCCCAACCGATTTGGCGTATTGCTGCGGTTGAGCGTCGGAAGCCAAAATCGCTTGGCCCAACTCC
>JBJSWM010000160.1:0-1395 GCA_046085865.1 Pirellulaceae bacterium | reverse complement strand
GCCGTCCAGCTTGGATTTTCTGACAAGCCTCGTCATTTGGCGCGGCGTTCTGAGCGGGGCCATGTGGCTCCCATTGGCAGCATTCGCAGCAAAAAGCTGTCCGCCGCTGGCGTTCCTGTCGGGGAGCGAGCGGGTTGTGAGCCGAAGCGATTTATTCGCGAATTTCGGCTGTCGGAATCGGCTCAGTTTCCGGTGGAGCTCAAGGTGGGTGGGGCGGTGACGGTCAACATCCTCGACGGAGTTGCGGCCGTTGATGTCACAGGGATCACCAAGGGTTGTGGTTTCCAGGGGACGATGAAGAAGCACGGGTTCAAAGGGCAGCGTGCCACGCACGGTGTCAAGAAGGTGCATCGTCATCCTGGGGGTACCGGTGCCGGTACTTATCCGGGGAACACGATCAAGGGAAAGAAGATGGCGGGTCGCTACGGAAGCGACCGTGTCACGATGCGAAATCTGAAGGTGGTGCGTGTCGACGCCGACAATCATCTTCTTCTGGTGCGCGGGGCGGTGCCTGGGCCAGCGGGTGCTTTTGTGATCATTCGCGAAACGAATAAGTTGGGCTAGGAAGCGTACGCAGGACGAATTGTCTGCCAGTCGTTGAAGGAATTGTGAGATGTCATCGGTGAAGTTGCCTGTTTACAGCCAGAATGGCGAGAAGGTTGGGGAGTACGAGATCAACCCCAGCGAGATCGCGCCGACGGTCAATAAGCAGTTGTTGCACGATGCGGTGGTAATGTACTTGGCCAATCGCAGGCAAGGGTCGGTGAAAACCAAGTCCCGCGGCGAGGTGTCGGGTTCCACCAAAAAAATGTACAAGCAAAAAGGGACGGGCCGAGCTCGTATGGGGTCCAAGCGGACGCCGCAGCGGCGAGGGGGCGGGCACGCCAATTCGCGACAGCCTCGCTCTTGGTACTACCGACTGAATCGAAAGGCTGTCCAACTCGCAACCCGCATGGCTCTGGCTCATAAGCTTCAGCATGGCTCGGTGGTGGTTTTGGATCGCTTGCAGATCGACGCACCCAAGACCAAGGTGATGGCGGAAACACTGCGGAAGATGGGGCTGGAGGGGAAGACGGCAACTCTCGCGACCGCCTCGGTGGATCGCAACGCGTACCTGAGCGGTAGGAACATTGCTGGTTTGTCGGTCTCGCCAGTGACCGACCTGAATGCACTTTCGATTCTCGCCCCCAAGACTTTGGTGATCACAAGAGAGGCGATTGATTGGGTCGCATCGAAGTCGAAGGCGAAGGTGTCGGCCTAATCGATGGTGGAGAGGTAGTAGATCAGCAAAGTCTTGGGCGCGAGAATCGAAAGTGCATTCAGGTCGGTCACTGGCGAGACCGACAACCCAGAAATGTTCCTACCGCTCAGGTACGCGTTGCGATCCACCGAGGC
>JBJSWM010000159.1:0-4239 GCA_046085865.1 Pirellulaceae bacterium | reverse complement strand
AGCAACGCCGTCAAGTTCACTCCCGAAGGTGGCCTGATTCAGGTGGTTGTCGATCTGCTGAATCTTTCCGCCGTCCTGATACACTTCCAGGTCCACTTTGCAGTGCAACTGAAGATCGATGTTCTTCTTGTCGGCCAGCGGTCTCACAAAATCGACTGGCCCGCGAACCACTTCATTGAGCCGGATGAATTGGGGCCGCACTTGCATCTTTCCGGCTTCCATCTTGGCCAGATCAAGAATGTCGTTGATCATATCTAGCAGCAACCTGCCGCTCTGCTGGATGTTCCCAGCGTAGCGCCGCTGCTTCTCCGTCAGCGCCTCGACGCCCTGAAGCACTTCACTGAAACCAAGGATGCTGTTGAGCGGCGTGCGCAACTCATGACTCATGTTCGCCAGAAATTCGCTCTTCAAACGATTGGCCTCATAGAGCTGCAGATTGGCCTGCGCTAGGTCATCGACTTTCAACTCCAAGCGCTGATTCACCTGCTGAAGCTGTGCCTCCGCATCAGTCATGTGCCGGACCATCGTATTGAAGGCATCAGAAAGAGTCCGGAACTCATCTTCCGTATCGATGGTCGCTCGCAACTCCGAGCTTCCTTGAGCAATCTGATCGCTGACCTCTCGCAGATGCTCAAGAGGCCGCATCACCAGTTTTTTCAAGATCCAATGCGCTGCAAACAAGCTGAGCCCCAGGACCGCGATGCCGATCGCGATCATGATCGAATAACTCCAAAGCGTCCAAACCTGGGTCCGGCGATACGGAACCGCCATGCGCAGGACTCGGAATGGTCGATTCGCCGCCTGGGATTCGCTTGCCGCCGCGGTAGCGCTTGCAGTGGCGGTGTGACAATCTAGACAACGACCGAAAAAAATGACCGGATGGTAGTAGTAATAGTTCCCGTCGCCCGGAGCCGCCTCAGCGAAAACGAATTCATCCTGCCCAGGATCTTTGAGAGAAAAAGGAACCGGAATCCCTGGCGGCGTCTTGATCCCGTCCGTATCGGATTCGGAGTCGCCGGAGATCCCGTCAACATTGGACTTGTCGCCAGCGGCGACCTCACCACCCACACTGACAGCTTCCTCCGCCAGCTTCTTGGCGACCCATTGATCCACCTGCTTTGCCAATCGATCCAGCAATTGGTTCTCTGAGGGACTACTGCTGATGCGCCCCCCCACGGACATGGACTCCTCCGAACCTTGGGGCCGCAACAACTCGTGGGAATGCCCCAGTGTGCTGAACTGACGGCGGAAAAATTCCTGCAGCTTGCTGGAATTCTCCGCTTCCACCAACCTCAACGTTTGCAGGTGCTGAACCAGCAGATGGGTGTTGGCGGCATCGCGAGACGCCTGCCGCGTCGTTTCCAATACCAACCGCGCGGCCACACGCTGAATAGCCCAGAAGGCAAGCAGCAAACTGCAGGTCAACGCGACCGCAAAGAACGCGAGGAACTTATGCTCCAGGTTCCACTGGCGAAGCAATCGAAGCAGGAACCCAGCCATCCGTCGGCCCCAGAAATCATCGAACGATCAATTCCAGCAGTATACGCTTCCTCTCACCCACCTTCCAGCAATCGAGTCGACTGGGAACCATTTCCATGAGCCACCAGTCCGCCGCTCTGTCCTCCAGCGATGAAGCGATTTCTGGCGGCACAATCGTTACAACCCCACCAGGGGTGGCCATGCACAACAACTAGCGATCGCTTTCGCATCCGCAGGTTCATCCGCCACCCAACGACTACCGAATGGGATAAGGAGTCACCGCCTTTCGAGGTCGACTCCAGCTAGACCGACCAGCTAGACCGATCTGCCGAGCCATCTCCGTGGTAACCGGCCGATTATGGCATCGACGGCTAGTCCAAATCATCTTTCCCACGCAAGGAATGCGGAAGTATTTCCATGGACAACTTCCATTCGCTACAGCACACCCCGTCGTTCCGCACCCAGTCAAACGGCCGGTGCCTAGCGTCCCGCTTGGTGAAGCTCATCGCCAACCCGATCTTCTGGGCGTCATTGGCAACCACCAGTCAAGCTTGTCCACCTTGGTCTTCCAGGTCGCACTGCAAGCAACACATCGGGCACACCTGTCCCCAAACCCCACTTCGTGACTGCCGGCCGATCGGCACCTGGGCGATGGTCCAAGGCCCAAATTCCTTTCCGTCGTGCGGTCCATGCGGCTGTGAAGAATGGTTATCCGAATGGCCGACGCCCGGCGCGGTCAATCCACCATGGACCGCCTCGTCACCCACCACCGCTCCCAATGCCGCCGCCAGCCCCCAGGCTCTTTCCCAACCATCCAGCGACAACGCCACTCCACCCAAGGCGTCGACCGTGGAGCAGCCGATCCAACAAGATCGATCGGCTTCTGACCAGCCGAATTGGCGTCCCCCTAGCAGCCAAACTCCCGCAACCCCTTTACCATTGCCAAATATCCCGACTACCGAATCTGCCACGCCCAAGGCTCCAACAGTCCCAACCCCCAAGGCGGAAGAAACTCCAGTGAAGGAGTTGGAGTTGCTATTTGGCGATCCTGCGCCAGAGACTCCTACTCCCGCGGCCGACCCAACCCAAAGCCACTGGCTGCCTCGCAACAGCAACCCCCAAGGGAACGATCTGACGACTCGCTACGCAAACGCTCGCTTCTCCAACGCTCTGTCGCATCCAGTCGGCCAGCGAGACTGGAGAATCTGGACCGATCACACAGGAAGTTTTCAGGTGCGCGCCAAGCTAATTGAAGTGGGAGCCTACCATCTGGTGCTCTTGAAAGAAAACGGCCGAACCACCACCTTGCCGATCAGTCGGTTGAGCCCCGAGGATGCAGTCTACCTGCGGATGGGCAAGTGAAACTCCACCGCACGAGGAACCCTGGCTACATGGCGTGCTGAGCGGTTCTCTGGAGGAAAAGATCCGAGCGATCTACTGCCTCGCCAGTCGTCCAGTGGCTAAAGTTTTCGGGATCTCGATGAACTCTCCTGTAAATCGTATCCCGCTCCACAGGTTCCCTGCCTGCCTCGCGAATCAACTGTTCAATCTGATCAATCGACAGAAACTGCGGGGTCGTTGCACCAGCGTCATGATAGATCAATTCATGTCGGACCGTACCGTCGATGTCGTCTGCACCGTACGCCAGTGCCGTCTGCGCCGTCCCGATACCCAACATGATCCAATAGGCTTTCACATGCGGGATGTTGTCCAGCATCAAACGGCTGATTGCCATCGTCCTCAAGTCCATCAGTGCCGACGGCTTGTGGAGATGCGATAACTTGGTGTTTTCGGGATGGAATGCCAACGGGATAAACGTCTGAAAACCGCCCGTTTCATCCTGCAGTTGTCGAAGTCTTATCAGATGGTCGATCCGGTGGTACGGCTTCTCGATATGCCCATACAACATGGTGCAGTTGGACCGAATTCCTAACTGGTGAGCCGCTCGATGGATCTCAATCCATTTATGGCTGTTCGCTTTGTGCTCGCAGATCTGATCGCGCACTTCCGGGTGAAAGATCTCCGCTCCGCCACCAGGCAACGATCCCAACCCGGCAGCTTTCAGGTCCGCCAGCACATCCGTGGAACTCTGCTTGGTCAGGAATTCAAACCAATCGATCTCGACCGCCGTCCACGCCTTCAAATGCAGCTTGGGAAAATGCTCCTTTAAAAGCGACAGCATGCCGCGGTACCAACCGTAATCTTTTTTGTGGTGCAGACCGCCGACCACATGCATCTCAGTGCAACCATGATCGGTCGCCTCCTGACCGCGTGCGACGATCTGTTCGTCGCTCATCACATACCCCTTGGGATCCCTGAGGTCCGATCGGAACGCACAGAATCGGCATCGATAAACGCACACATTGGTAGGATTCAGGTGCGTGTTGATGTTGTAGTAGGCAACATTGCCATGCTTCTGCTCGCGAACCCAATTGGCCAGGACGCCAATCTCCTGGAGTGGCGTAGACGGCTCCTCGAGAAAAAGCCCATCCTCCATCGATAGTCGTTCCCCTGACTCCACCTTCTTGCGGATCTCGCGAAGTCGATCGCATTGCACTGGGGTCATCGGCATGTTGTTTCCGTCCGTGTTCAAGTAAGCCTAAAGAAACAAATCGAGAATGCCACCAACAGATAAAATCAGGCTGATCCAACCATTCAATCGAAAGAATGCAAGGTCCACTCGTCGCAGGTCCTCGGGCCGTACAATCCGGTGCTCGTAAACCAACAGCCCTGCGATCACTCCTAGAGCACCCCACCAAA
>JBJSWM010000158.1:0-6951 GCA_046085865.1 Pirellulaceae bacterium | reverse complement strand
TGAACAGAACAAAACGTCGCGCTGCCGTGAACGACTCCTTGCGATCGGTACCCCAGCCGGCGACCAATGCGAAAAGGGGAATCAGCGCCAATTCAAAGCCGATGTAAAACGTCAGCAGATCCATCGCCAAAAAAACCATCGCCATCGCACCGCTGGCAATCAATAACCACCCCCCCATCAAACCGTGGGATTGCCCTACTTGGTCCTTGCCAATCAGGATTGCCACACAGGTCACCAGACTGCTCAACAACAACATCAAACCGCCGATCCCATCGAGCCCCAGAGAGAAATTCCAAAGCGATGGTGCGAGACTGCTACCCGAAGGAAGGCGCGCCGAAAGCCATGAGGGCTGGAAGACCCAGAGCGGCTGGATCGTGGCACCGCCGACGGCTTCAGCGGAAGCCGACACTCCTGCAGGTCCCTCGATCGCATAAGACATCGCTACCCAACAGCTGGCGACCAGCAGCAAGATCGATACGGCCTGAGCGGCACGCGAAGCAAGCTGCGGACCACCACGCAGTGCGATCGCAACGATCACGATGCCTGCCAGTACGGGGATCAGGATCAGCCAAGGCAAGAGATAGCTCATAGGTTCTTCCAGCCAAACTTTTCGGTATCCAATGGAGGCTCACGCCCCGTCACAGCCATCCCCATCCCAATCCGACGACAACAGGACCTCTGGATGGCTTCCAGCCTACGCCCCTCAGTCAACGCCAAAGGGCCAGTGTTAACAGCACCACCAATCCCACCGCCATCGCCGTCACGTAGTCGGTGATCCGACCTGTCTGAGACGGACGTAGCAATTGACCAAAAAAGGGAGGAATCGCCGCGATCGATCGCGACAGCCAGCCCACCACGTTCTGATCAAACCATGCAACCGCCGACCCAAGCGTCAGACCAGGACGCACCAGAGTCCAGTCGTACAGTTCATCGATGTAAAACTTCTGCCTAGCAAACTGCGGAAATCCTCGGGTCGATTCAAACCACTTCCAGCCGCCTTTCACCGAAGCAAAGGCCACAGCCGCGCCTGCCAAAGAGACCAAAGCGCTAACCACCATCAGCCCATAACCATGCCCAGCAGAGTGCGAATGGCCCTCCCCATGAGGCCACTCAAGATATCCCGCCAACCAACCTGTCGGCCCTAAAAACCCACCCAACAGCAAGGCTCCGACGGCAAGCACCGCCATCGGAACCAGCATCAGCGCAGTCGACTCATGAGGATGGCAGTCTTCGGGAATCTTGGAGTCCCCTTCGAAGGTTCTCGCGTAGGCGCGGAAGGTGTAGAGCGAAGTCAAGAAGGCGGTGATCAAGCCAACCACCAGAAGCAGCCAAAAGCTTTCCGCATGGCCTCGATGGCCTGTCGCCTTAAGCACCACGGCCAGAATTTCGTCCTTGCTCCAGAATCCAGACAGCAACGGGATCCCGGCCAGGGCTGCCGCCCCTGCCGCAAAAAGCCAGCGGGTCTTTGGCATGGACTTCTTCAGCCCGGAGAACTCCCGCATATCGATCCGATCGTTCATTGCATGCATCACATTCCCAGCCGCCAGGAAAAGGAGCGCTTTGAAAAAAGCATGGGTTGCCAGATGAAACATCGCGGCTAAAACCGCCACGCCCGCAAGCTCGGGCGCCGCCGCCGCAACGCCCAGCCCCAGGAACATGTACCCCAGTTGGCTGACCGTCGAGTAAGCCAACACCTTTTTCAGATCGTCCTGGAACAAAGCAATCAGCGCCGCAAGTAGGGCGGTGATCCCACCCAGCCACGCGGTGGTCATTAGGACACTGGGCGTCATCACCATCAGCGGCATCATTCGGCAGACCAGATAGACACCAGCCGTCACCATCGTCGCAGCATGAATCAGGGCGCTGACCGGAGTCGGGCCCTCCATCGCGTCAGGCAACCAAACATGCAGCGGCAACTGAGCGCTCTTCCCGAGCGCACCAATCAAGATCAGCATCATCGACCAGCCGAGCCATTCCGGGTAGCGATTGGCCAAAAGCTGGACTGTTTGGGGATCTGTCAGTCTGCGAAAATCGAGCAGTCCGGCTCCCCCTGTCCCGCCCACTTGGGCGCTGACACGACTCATCAACATCCAAAGAATCAGGATGCCCATCAGAAAACATCCATCGGCGATGCGGTTGACTAAAAACGCCTTCTTCGCCGCGCGACTCGCCGAAGGACGCTGGTACCAGAACCCAATCAGCAGGTAACTGCACAGCCCCACCAACTCCCAAAAGCCATAAAGAACCAGCAGATTACTGGAGAGCACCAGCATCGTCATCGCAAAGACGAAGCCGCTAAAAATCGCAAAATAGCGAGCATATCCAGGATCGCCGTGCATGTAGCCGGGGGAATAAATCGCCACCAATAGCGACACGAAGGTAACCACCGATACCTGTGTCAGCGACAGCGGATCCAGAAGCAGTTGAACGGAAAAATTCGCTTCGGCAACCGAAAGCCACTGGAAACCATCGACCAACAACGAACCCTGTGAATCGAAACGCCCCGTGGCCAGGAAGAACAAAGACACCACAGCCGCGATCCCCAGCCCGATCCAGGTCGGTCCGTGCGCCCATCGTCCAGCCTGTCGCGCAGCCGCGAGAGCGGCCCCCACGATGCAGGCGATCATCGGTGCGATCGGAATCAGCCATGCAGCAGAAGGATTCATGTTCGGTCGTCGCTTGCTAAAAAGTCAAAGAACCAGGGAAAGCATCAGCCCCGATGCGCGGTAGCAGCCGAGTCGATCGACTCGCGGGCTAGATAACCCGCAGGATCTCGTCCCGCAGGAACCAGCGTTGGCCCGTCGTGCTCCTTCGACGACTCCCTTGGCCAAGCTGAGTCTTCGATCGGTGCCGGGCGAATCGACTGCGGGTCGCCAAGCGACTGCCACAACTGCACATCCAACGACTGTCTCATCCGATAAAGCTGCACGACCAAGGCCAGCGCCAAGGCAGCTTCACACGCAGCCACTGTGAGAATCATCAACACAAATACCTGCCCACCGAGATCCTCGTGAGCGAACGCGAAGGTGGCAAAATTGAGGCTGACCGCAACCAGCATCAATTCCATCGAAAGGAATAAAAGAATGACATTGCGTCGTGTCGTCAGTCCAAACAGCCCCAACGCAAAAAGCACGGCCGACAACGCCAGCACCGGTTGATTCATGATCGGTTTTCTCCCACTCCTGCTTCCGCTTCAGACGGCTGTGCGATGCAGAGCGCTCCGATGCAGGCAATCAACAGCAGCGTTCCAGCGAGTTCCATCGCCCAAAGGTACCGCGTGTACATCACTCGCCCTAACGACGCGACGGTCGACTTGGGCCGGCCCTCACTCCCGATAGGCAGTGGAAGGCCCGCTTCTGTTGCCACTTCCCCATGGATGGCGCTGCCAGAAGCGTTGGCAAATCTGGCGGGTGGCTGCCACGAGTCGATCCCTGCCAGCAAAAGCCCCACCAAGGCGCCGCAGATCACACCGATCTTCAGTCGGTTCGCCCCTTTGCTCTCGAAAGGAGCCGGGCGGATTTGCTGAGAGAACATCAACACAAAAAGAAAGACGATGATCGTCGCGCCGGCGTAGACCAGCACCGTCGCCGCCGCCAGATACGGGCTGTCTAGCACCACGTAGAGTCCGGCCGTTGCAAACACCGCCATCGCAAAGCTGAGAGCTGCGTGGATTGGATGGCGAAAAGTGACCAGACCACAGGCAGCGACCATCGCAATCGTCGCCAACAGGATCGTGAGGATGTTCTGCATGAAGTTTCCCTGACTCTTCTACTTTCTGCGGTCGTTGATTGAATCGCTGCCGATCGGCAGCGTTCACCTTCCCGGCAAACCACCCCCTGGAGGCGGCGGCGAAGGAGTTGCCCCATCAACCCAGTCGGATGCCGGGCCCAGGGTTCCACGGCGCGTCCGATCGGGATCCTTCCCGGAACGAATCGTTTCGTCATAGACACTCAAAAGCTTCTCTTTGTCAAAGATCATCTCTTCCCTGGAAAGCCCCGTCGCGTCGTAGATGCTGGTCAACTCAATGGCGTCGACCGGACATGCCTCCTCGCACATCCCACAGTAAATGCACCGCAGCTCGTCGATCACGAAGGCCTTGGGGTACTTGTCCCGATCCGCCCACTGGGGATCGTTCTTGTCGGTCGCAGTCGCTTCGATGCTGATGCAGTTGGCCGGACAGGCGGTCTGGCAAAGGAAGCAGGCAACGCATTTGACCCGCCCCTTGTCGTCGCGATTGAGCCGATGGACACCTCGGTAATTAGGAGGAATCTCTGGCTCCACCTCGGGGTACTGCCTAGTCATCGGCTTGCCACGGATCATGTGCTTGACGGTGGTCGCAATCCCTTCGGCGATCGCCGGCAAATAAAGCGCTTCGGCCAGACCAATTCGCGGCGGCTGCGCCCATTGAATGGTCTTGGTTTTCTTCTTGCCGCCCGTCGTTTCGCTCATCATTCAACTCGCGGATGGACCATTCTCACGATACAGCACACGTTCCAAGAACTCACGACTTCACGCCAACCACCTGCGCCTGCCGACTCGACGCACTCGCCGCGCCCGCCAGTGACGACGGACGCCGAAAAGGACGATTGGCCTGTGTCCTGGCCTTCCAGAAAGCGGCCAACGCCATCGCCAAGAGGGACAGCGGCGCCAGCCACCATCGATTCCAACCAAACGTGATCACGGCAGCCGCAGCAAGAAAATTGAAGATCCCCAAAGGGATCATGCTTCCCCATGCCAGCGCCATCAATTGATCAAATCGAAACCTTGGGAGTGTCCACCGCAGTTGGATGATTAGACCTACCACCACCGCCACCTTGGCCAGCAGCACCAACCATCGCAACCCATAGCCCAGCCACGTCGCATCGACGGCACCGGTCAGCCCTGGAAAGTGCCAGCCACCGAAGAAAAGGAGCACCGTCAAAAAGCTGATCGTCACCACGTGGGTGTATTCCGCCAGGAAGAAAAGAACGAATTTGATCCCGCTGTATTCGGTGTGAAATCCACCCACCAACTCCTGCTCGCACTCCGGCAGGTCAAAGGGCAGCCGATTGGTTTCCGCCAGCGCTGCGACAAAAAACAAAATCGCTGCCAGAGGCTGCCACCAGACATTCCAGGAAGCTATCCCCGGTCCCTGAGCCGCCACCAGCTTCTCCATGTTCAGCGAACCGGTCACCATGACGATTCCCAGAATCGACAAACCCAAGGGGATTTCGTAGCTGATGAATTGGGCGCACGAACGAAGAGCGCCGTACAGACTGTACTTGTTGTTCGACGCCCATCCGCCAAGGATGATCCCGTAGGCCGAAAGGCTGGAGATCGCCATCAGAAAAAGAAGCCCGATATCCACCCCGGGTGCCACCATCGCACGGAACCCCCCCTTCGGCTCGGGACCCACAGGCCCAAAGGGGACAACGGCGATCGATAGCAGGGCGCACAACAGTCCAATGGTCGGTGCAATCAGATAAAGCGGTCGGTGCACATGGCTGGGGATCACCTGTTCCTTCAGGAAGATCTTGATCCCATCTGCGACCGCCTGCAAAAGCCCCAACGGACCGACTCGGTTCGGACCCACCCGATCCTGGATCCAGGCTGCCCATTTCCTCTCGATGAATGTCATGTACAGCCCGATGATGGGAACCACTCCCAAGATGATCGCGATGGCGGCCAAAGTCGGCCACAATCGATTCCAGTCGATGCTCATGAACCGACTCCTTCTGGCTGAGCGGTCTTTGGTTGGTTCAGTCGCACTCCCTGCTCTCCCAGATCCCCCTTCTCGAGCCCTCGCAGCGAGGGAATCTTTCGACCGATCTCCTGACGGAGCGTCGCGGCGCGGAACAGCCCCTGCCTTCCAGCAAGATCCCACAGGATCCTGCCATCGGAGCGACTGTCTCCGACCGATCGGATGGCAGGGCGAATGGCCTGAGCAAGACTTTGTGCATTGATGAAGGTCCCCTCCCGCTCGGCAAAACTGCCCCCCGCCAGAAGGCATGTCGCTGCGTCAGAGAGAGGACTCCGCAGCCAATCGAGAACCACCCGATATGGCAGTTGGCCAAGGGCCTGAATGTCGCTGGCAGTCCAAGGGGACTCCCAATAACCACCTACCACGAAAGCCCCTTCCCAACGGTCCGAAGCCAATCGATCGATCGCACCAGCCCAATCGAGCGGCTCGCGCCGATAATGCTCCAGCACTCGCTGGACTCCCTCACGATTCGGGCACTTCTCGGCGCGGATCGTGAACTTGGCTTTCTCGCGACTGGGAGGCTGGCCTCGATGGTCCTTCGGATAGAGATCATCCTGGCCAATCACCGGCACAGGCCCCATCGCCAGCACAGCGCGATCACCAGCCCGCTGAGCGACTTCCGCCAATAGATACGCCTCTTCCACGGTCATCATCGGTGAGAAGACAAAAAGCCACTTACCACCCTTGGGCCGTGACCACTCCGCCACCATCTGTGCCACCACCAGCTCGATCGGCTTCCAAGGATCAGCACCCACCGCTCCGTTCGCCTCTGCCTCACCAGCAGGATTTAGCTGCTGAGAACTGGTGGATGGATGCTGCAGCCACGCCGTCGAATCGGTCGGCTCGCGAGATGCACCAGCCTCCAAGGCCCCCGCCCTGGGCCCCGCCAATCGACGGCCCTGATGAATCTCTTTCCAACCGAAACGACCCTCGTCGCACATGAAGGAACCTTGTGCGAGCCGATTTTCGCGTGGCCTCAGTCGGTAGATGCGATTGTCGTTCTGGTCGATATGGATCGAACATCCCGTGCTGCATCGGTTGCAGACGCTATCCTGACTCTTCAGCCACCAGACCCGCTGCTTGTAGAGGAAATCCTTGCTGCACAGAGCGCCTACGGGGCAGAGGTCGACGACGTTCCCGGCCAATTTGTTGTTGCAGGGATGCCCCTCGGCAACATCGATCTCCTCCACGCTGCCACGGCTGATCACGTG
>JBJSWM010000157.1:0-2369 GCA_046085865.1 Pirellulaceae bacterium | reverse complement strand
AGTCTTTCGTCGAGGCCAGATTCTCCCTTTCTTTCCGATTATCAGTTCTGGATTTTCCTTCACCACCACCTCGACGCTGGTCTACCTTCTGAACGGCTTGCTGATTCGCTATGTTCCGATCGAATACCATCGGCGTGAGGGAGTTTCCAAGATTCATCCAGTCCGTGACGCGCTGCGGGCTCTTCAGATCATTCTGGAAGCGATCTTGCGATGCAATCCGATCAAGGCATTTCTGTTGCTGCAAATCCCCTGGTGGGCTCTAGCGTTTCTGGAAGCGTTATGGGGATTTCTCCGGGGCTCGGCCCTCGCTTGGCAGCTATCCTATCTTTCGGCTGCCACGGCGACCCTCCTGATGGGATTGGGATTTTTGGCGGCGGCACTGGTGCCTAAATCCAAGAGTCCAGTGCAGCCGATCGCTCTAGAGCGATCGCGCCGGCAGGAGTCGCAGGAGGCGAGCGGCAAGTGACGACCGATGGCCAAAGGACCGAGGTAGACTCTTTGGTGTCGCCTCAAGGTCGTGCGACAATGAGTCCGGCGATGGAGGACATGGAGTCGTATCCGAAATACCTCTATGGCCTTCTAGCCCCAAGGCTGACTAGTTGCCGGCGCATCTGGGAGATTGGCGTCGGTCACGGAGAAATCCCCATAACGCTTCCAGAAACGCTAGAGCCCACCAGGGGATTTGCAGCAACAGAAATGCCTTGATCGGATTGCATCGCAAGATCGCTTCCAGAATGATCTGAAGAGCCCGCAGCGCATCGCGGACTGGATCGATCTTGGAAACCCCCTCGCGCCGATGGTATTCGATCGGAACATAGCGAATCAGCAAGCCATTCAGAAGGTAGACCAGCGTCGAGGTGGTGGTGAAGGAAAATCCAGAACTGATAATCGGAAAGAAAGGGAGAATCTGGCCTCGACGAAAGACTCGCATTCCTGAATTGATATCGGGAATGGTCTGACCCGTCGCAAATTCACTCAACCACCGAAACACAATTCGACCAACCCGCTTGGCGCCACTGCCATGGTAGACTTGCCCCGTCCTGGCTCCCACCACCATATCGAATCGATCCGCATACCGAAGCAGATCAGGAATTCGCTTGGGCGGATAGGTCCCATCGGAGTCGGTGATCAGCAGCAAATCGTACTTGGCGGCATCGATGCCGCTCTTGAGCGATCTTCCATAGCCAAGATTGACCGGATGCTCGACCACCTGATCAGCCACCTCCCCAGCGATGGCTAGTGTCCCGTCGGTCGCTCCATCCACCACAATCACCACTTCGTGCGTCACCCCCGCCTGCTCCAACACCTGGCGTATCTCGCCAACCACCCGGCGCAGCGCCCGCTCCTCGTTGTACGCAGGTATGACCACCGAAATCGGTTCAACCACCATCCCCTGTCCCCCTAACCTTTCCGCGCGATTCTCCCATCCACTCCGTTCGATAGGCCATAAATCGCTCCACCGCCCGGCGATTGGATGCAAAGGCCATGCGATCCAAAAGCTGTGGCGAGGGATGCTCGATCAGCGTCGAAGCGATCTCGCTGGCTTGCATCTGAATCCCTTCAAAGGTGTCGACCCGACCTACATAGAAAACATCCAGCACCGAAATCTCGATCTGCTGGTAGATGTATCCATTGGGGATGGAACAGAGATAATTCAACAAGGAGACTTTGAGTCCCGTCTCTTCGAGCAATTCGCGAGCCACAGCTTCTTCGAGCGTTTCTCCGGGGTCGGCGAAACCACCGGGAAGCCCCAGAAGCCCCTTTCCGGGATCGCGAGCCCGCTCCAGGAACAACAGCCGTCCGGAAGAATCTTCAAGGATAGCCGCTACGGCAGCCACTGGTCCGAAGAAGAAACGGAAGCTGCATCCAGCACACTCAAAGGGTCTTGCCCCCTGCGAACCAGATCGCTCACCACAGCGTGGACAGTACGCAAACACATCCTGCATGCGAGGTACGGCGGGAGACATTAGGGACCGATCGGTTCGACTCATCCGGAACTTCTCCCCTGCCCCACCGTCGCCACGCGAACGTCCGAAACCTTCCCAATCGAATCTTCACCTTCGTTCACTCTACCACCTTTCCTCTCGGAAAACCAAATGGTCAGTCGATTGCTCCCGACCTACCCTAACTCCCCAATCTCCTTCCCGTGCGTCATAATCAACGGTTCGAATTCCCGGGAATCCCTGCTGGATCATTTTGGATCCGAGGGAGACTCACCTGGCGACAAACCGGCTCACCCGTTGCCGCCCCTTCCGACCTTTCCCTCCGGATCACTGTGCCATGACACACCCGTTGCCACCTGTCCGTCGCCAGCCAAATCCATTGCTTTTCCAGCCCCACAACTGGTGCAGACAACTACTGGTTGGGAT
>JBJSWM010000156.1:0-1600 GCA_046085865.1 Pirellulaceae bacterium | reverse complement strand
CCATTTACCTCCTCGAACACTGTTTTGTTCCAGTGTGGCCAACATCGGATTGGTCCAGACACTCGGTTCGGTCCATCCCCATCGGGAACGAGCCTCTTCGGTGGGTTTAGGCTGGTTGGTCAGAGACTTCCCAGCCACTTGACCCGATTGTTCTTCCAAGGTTCTGTCCTTTCTCGAATCTATCTTCCTACATCCCTTTGCTCTGCAGGCATTACCCCGCTTCCAAGCTCCTATGGATGCTCTGACTTCCGACTCGGCGACGCCGCATGCGCCCTTTTGACCCTATGGGGGAGGCTGGACTCGCATGCCGGATCGGCTTGCCCGAAACGGATCTCCCTTTTTATTGCGTCGAAACTTCTTCCCATTCCGTCACCAACCACCCCCCGCTGCCCAAAGGATCGATTTGTTTTATCCCTCTGGCTGACCTCAGTTCACCTTGCGGTAAATCGAGGCATCTTGGACTTCGCCATTTGCTAGCAGGCTCGTCACAGCGACAGGCCGAATCGTGTTCGTCATCCTACGGACTGGAAATTCATCTTCAGTTGCTCTCCACCTCCCTTCGCAGGAACGCAGTTACTGTCGATTAATGAGTCCAAATCAGACCCATGAAGGGACTTACACCCTCCCGTTTCGACGCCGTCAAAGGCGCACTAGCCACCATCGCCAGATGGTGGATGATCCAGGATCAACGTCCAACGAACAAATCCACCGCGTGGCCGCGATGGCTACCTGACGTTGGCCTAGACGAACCAGAAACAACATCAACCGAAGATCTCCACCGCGTGGCGGTGGCTAAGGCCGCTTTGGCCAAGAGATCGCTCGAAGCAGAAACTGTTTGCGAATGCTTTGGCCGGTATGTTTTGTTGGATCTAAAAGAAAACCAAAAAGAAATCAAACTGCCTCCGTGTTCATCATCTTTTCGCGGTTGAAGGAAGCTCCGCCATGAAAGCCGATCAACACCGCAATTTGCCTCGACTGTCTGCCGATTTCTATCGAGGCCAAGCCTACGTTCACTGGACGATGACAGTCCAGGAACGAGCGACCGGGTGGCTTGACCCGGCGTTCCACTTCAGATTTCGCGAGATTCTCACACATTCGACATTCCGCTATGCATTCACCTGTCCGATCTATTGCCTGATGCCAGATCATATCCACTTGCTATGGATTGGTATCGATAATGACAGCGATCAATTGAAGGCTGTCGAGTATTTTCGTTCACGACTTGGCACCCTGCTGAAGGAAAAAGGCTTCGCATTCCAGCACCAGCCTTATGACCATGTTCTTCGAGGTGAGGATCGACTAGAAACGGCCGTATGCAACCTCATGGAATACATCGCTCGCAATCCAGAGCGAAAGGGCTTGGTGGGACTCGAAAGTTATAGGAGTTACCCATTCTCAAACTGCCTCGTTCCCGGTTATCCGGAGCTTTTGCTTTGGCAGGCCGATTTCTGGCAACGGTTTTGGCGGAGCTACTCTTACCTTCAAAAGAACGGGCTTATTCGTAGCAAAGCGAGCCGTCTGGAAGATCAAAAGTCGTTGGAATCGTAATCGGCTTCCGTTTTGCTCCACCGCTTCCCCGTAGCCACCATCGCCAGATGGT
>JBJSWM010000155.1:0-1156 GCA_046085865.1 Pirellulaceae bacterium | reverse complement strand
GTTGACCGCAACCGGCAGCACAGCCGAAACCAGCGTCTCCATCGTGGCTCCAGGACCTGCCGTTGCGTCGGCTACATAGGCTGCGGGGACATGGGTGAACGCCCCGGATTCACCGATGCGGTATTGAAGCGCTACCGCCTGTGGTGCATTTCGCGAACTGGAATCGATATCACGGACTCGATATGAAACGACGACGTTCCCAGCGCCTGTCGTATTCAGTCGAACCAGTAGATAAGGTGCGTCCGCGATCGTGGTACCTCGCAAAGCCACCACGGGATCGGCAATCTCAAACTCCGCCACGCCTCCCGTGGCCAAGGTGTTCGGATTGATCTGGTTGGCGAGCACATGGACAACCGGCGCAGCATCGTTTCCAAGCACCGTCGCAGGATCGGCTCCCGTGCTAGCCATGCCGTCCCCCCGATAGCCAATGATCGATGGAACCGATGCCCATTGGTCATTGATAGTAATCAATGAACTGTTTGACCAATCCTGAAGAAAAGCACCACCGCTTAGCAAATGATAGGAAGCATCGAAAACCATCCGCGGTTCCAAGCCTTCGCACGCGGCTTGACGCTGAACCGGCGACCAGCGCTTCCGCGATCTTTGCCGACGGGCACCAACCATCCGAAGACTCGTAAATGCCTCTGCAAGCCAACGTGCCAGATGCTTATCGGGCCACCTAAACCAGCGGCTATCCATTCGTGTGTTCATCGTGAAGTGGCTCCTGCTCTACAGGTCTCGGTGATGAAAGGAGCAGTCAGCTCCTTGCGAGCATTCATCGATTGCATTTTCGGTCGCCGGAATTCCCCAGCGACAAAATACCTTACCAGCTAATCTAAGGGAGTGACTTCCTGGCAAAGCCAATGCCATACGGCTTCTGACCAAGATCCAACCGGCTGCGAAGTCTTCTGACGGCTGCTACCAAAGCCACCCGTTGACTTCGTAGCAAGGGACCCCCGAATTTCCATTCCATTCGAAAGTTTTGGAGAGAGGCCCGACAACTCGAAAGCCTGCGTTTCACTCGAAAGGTCACCCCGCCCGCTAAATAGTAGTGTGCACCCACCCGGAAGTCGAATCCGGTCTCTGTTTCTTTGCACCAGAAGCTGACAAAAACGCCACGACTGGGGGGCTTTGTTCCTTGGACGCAGGGACTCCA
>JBJSWM010000154.1:0-1373 GCA_046085865.1 Pirellulaceae bacterium | reverse complement strand
CAGCTGCTTCATCACTCCGGAAGAATGAGCGACGGGCTTCCATGTGCCGCTGATCGTGCCGGTCCACCGTGCCGCAGCGCCGCACCACTCAGCCACAGACCCTTTGTTCCCACGCACTGGCCTAGCCCGCCAAAACTTCTCAGTTCTGGAAGTAGAGGATCTTCGGATACCGCTCGCTGGGCGTTCCCGTTTTTCGAGCGAGGATGAATGTATGAGGACGTCGGTATTTAGGGTGCCAGAATCGTGGATGACGCAAAGTTGCCATCGAGTAAAGCAATGTGGCAGGTATCACCAATGCGTAATCGAGGAACCCTAGTTTCTCGTACTTCGTGAAGGTGTAGGTCTCGATCCGCTCTGTACTGAAACCACAAACTCGAATGAGTTCGTTAAGCTCCCAACAGGTGTACTCATGCGTGTGCTGAATCATGTAACCTGGAAACTGCTCACCGTGAAAGTAGTTCGAGCACTCCAGAGGGTGCACTCCCTGCATCGCACGGCGAATGGTATGATAAGAAATGAGGTTGGGAGTCGTGACAAGCAACCAGCCTCCCGGCTTTAGGACGCGATGCGCTTCCTGCAGCATCAAAGCTGGATCACGAAAGAGATGTTCGATGACCTCACAGCAAAGCACTCCATCAAAGGTATTGCTTTCTAGAGGAAATCTCCCCTGCTCGATATCGAAAAGCTCCCTTGTGAACTGAACCTCCCTGCCGCCTTGGTGGGTGTAAGTCTGCGTCAGGGTGGCTGCACCCTCCCATGCGGCGATCGGATTGGGCGAATTCTGTGGGAACACTTCATACGAAGTCAGTTCGGCCACCGCCAACGAAAAATGTCCGTCGCACCCCAATTCCAGCACGCGTCCAGACCCCTTAGGAAGCATGTTGATCGACGCAGCGATTCGATTCGCACCGTGCTTGAAGTAGTCGGATGGTTGCGGCGAAAATTCATCGAGTTTCCGAATCAGTTCTTCACCGTCTTTGACGTACATCCCAACCTCACGTGATCGCTGAAAAAGTCGATTGCCGAAACGAAAAACCGACTCGCCAGAGGCTGGAAGAAAACAATTTCCAGGCAGGATGCAGCGAACCGCAAGTTGATTTCGCATCGAAGACTGGAGTATAACACGCGGCTTTGGAGTGTCAATTTTCAGGGCAGAGCGGTCCGAGTACGCTTGCACCTTGATCAGGCTTCCGAATGAGGATGCATCGAGCCGAGAAGAGGGTGTCATGCTGGCTACTAGGAGACAGCAAACCACCTCATCCAAAACTTTAGTGAACCAGCGCGTCAGGAGAAAGCTGGACCGTCGTTTGGATTCGGTCAAGCCGCTTGATGGAAAAGCTGGTATCAATTCGTCATTACAAAGCTGGAGCAAG
>JBJSWM010000153.1:0-9681 GCA_046085865.1 Pirellulaceae bacterium | reverse complement strand
CGACGCAGGGGGGGAAAGCTAGGTTGACGGCCTTTTGAGTCTGCATGTTCGAAGATGGATCCAGCCGAAGTAAAAGGCCCTCCCCGCTCGTTCCTCGCGACCCTCCCAAGGGGATGGTGAGATCTATCGCAAGCCTTGCATCCCAAAGGGAAGGTGAGATCTATTTTTTACCCTCCCTCAGGGAGGGTCGCTGAGGAGGAACGACGAAGCGGGGAGGGCTAGATCTCAGTTCTGGCTACCAGCGGTCGTGCACGTGCTCAGTCGCGTAGCGACGGTGCTCGTGCTCGTAATCGGAACCAACCCTGATGGCGACGCAATCCTTCGACCACGAACGGCCAGTCGTTTGGGCGAAAAAAGCGTCAACCATCAGGTTGATTACGGTCACGAGTGCCGCTGCGCTGAGCACGAGCACGAGCACGAAGAACAGACCGAAGAAACGCCGGAACCATGGGATGCAACGGAGCGGTGGCGGTGAGTCAAAAGGTGTCAGGGGTGAGTCAAAAGGTGTCAGGTACCTTTTTTGTCGCTGAGGAGGAACGGGTGAGTCAAAATGTGTCAGGTACCTTTTTTGTCGCTGAGGAGGAACGCGAAGCGGGGAGGGCTGCCTTATCGGCCCTTTGGGCTTGCGTTGAAGCAAGCCCTCGCCCTATGGCTTCTTTTCCGCGAAGGCAGTTGCCTCACGTCTTATTGGCACAGTGGGATCCGTCCTCGAATGGAAGTCGTCGCCCGTTTGGCCTCGCAACATCGGGCATGGCCAGAGTACATTCAAGGTGGCAAAGAACTGGTTTCCATAGGGAAATGACAAAATGGAAAACCCCGATGAGGAATCTTCCAAAGCAAAGCTGAGCCTAGGAAGGCCGCGAGATCTTTCGGAGGAGGCGCTGCGAGAGATGGCTTCGAGGCTCTTCGCGAAACTCAAGCCATCGACATCGGCGTCACCGCAAAAACAGGATACAAAGGATGATTCCTCTGCGTTGACAGAAGGAGAGAGACAGGGGACAGACAAGCCACGGGCTGCCGATCTCACGCAGCAGAAACCATCGCCGTCGTCTTCCCAGCAGGGATCGGCATCATCGACGGAACAGGAATGAACTGGAAGGCAAGGAAACAGCTATGGCGGGATTGATCGAGCCGCGGACACTGAAGGGCTTTCGGGATTTTCTTCCCGAGACGATGATTCCTCGAGAGCGGATGATGGAGACGGCTCGTCAGGTCTACCGTTCCTATGGTTTCTCACCGATCGATACGCCGGCGCTCGAATACCTGGAGATTTTGACCGGCAAAGGGAGCGAAGAAACCGATCGCCAGATGTACCGTTTCACCGACCACGGAGGTCGGGAAGTGGGGATGCGATTCGATTTGACCGTCCCGCTGGCTCGCTTTGCCGCACAGCACTGGAGCCAACTGGGGACGCCTTTCAAACGGTACCATATCGCTCCGGTGTGGCGCGGCGAAAATACGCAATCGGGACGCTATCGAGAGTTTGTTCAGTGCGACTTTGATACCGTTGGAACTCAGAGCGCGGTGGCCGATATCGAGATGGTGCTGGTGATTCACGATTTGCTGCGAGCTTTGGGGGTCGATCGCTTTCAAATCCGCATCAACCATCGCCAGGTGCTCCAGGGTCTTTTAGGCTCGTGGGACCTCACCCACCAAACGACTCCCGTGCTTCGAGCGATCGATAAACTAGAAAAAGCTGGTCCAGCCAAGGTGCTGGAGGAACTGGAGGCGATTGAAGGGCTGGACACCCAGCGCGCCGGGCAGATCCTCAAGTTTCTGGATATGGAAGGATCGCAGGATCAGCAGCTGGCGCAGCTCCATGCCGCCGTCGCGGGTTCGGAATCGGGCCAGGCAGGTGTCGGGCGGCTTCAAGAGGTGTTGCGGGAGGTGGCCGCCGTCGGCATCCCTGCTTCCCACTTCCGGCTGGATCTCTCCATCGCCCGTGGGCTCGATTACTACACCGGGATTGTTCTGGAGACGAAGCTGGAAGAGTTGCCATCGATCGGCAGTATCTGCAGTGGTGGTCGCTACGACAACCTCGCCGGGCTTTACACCAAACAGCATCTTCCGGGAATCGGTGCCTCCCTGGGACTCGATCGGCTTCTAGCAGCGCTCCAGGAACTGGGCCGCATCCCACTGGCTCGCACGATGGCCCCCATCTTCATCCCGCTGTTTGATCCCGAGCGGCTTTCGGACTACATGGCGATGGCCAGACTGGTGCGACAGGCGGGGTTTGGGGCCGAACTCTATCCGGACGCGAAAAAGTTGGGACCGCAGCTGAAGTATGCCGACCAGAAAGGCTTTTCCATCGCGCTGATCGCCGGCAGTCAGGAACTGGATCGCGGGGTGGTGCAGGTGAAAAATCTTCACCATCAAATCAGCTCGGAGGTCCCCTGGCGCGACGACCCGATTCCTTTAATCGATGCGATCGGGAACTATCTGAAGATGATCGAACAGAAGCTGTTGGCCTGAGCCGGTGGAGTCGCTGGGGAATGGACCGCATCCGCGCCAGGCTGCTGCTGGAGGAATGTACGGGCGACGATCTTTGGTCGCTGGAGTACTGTCGTCAGCAACGCATTCCGGAGGCCTGGATCGAAGAGATGAGCGACTGTTTCGAAAGCGGATTTCGCAGCGATCGCGAAACGATCTACTACCAGGAACGTGTGGTTGGTCAGTATGAAGGGGTGCGGGATGTCGACCTGGCCTGCCGCCTGGCGAAGTGCCTGGGCATCGACCCCGACCCGTTGAAACAGCAGGCATGGGATCGGCGCGACTTGGTGCGCCGACTGAAAGAAGCGGTGGACGAATGAACTCGTTGGGCGAGAGTGGTGAAGATCGCTATATCCATGGGTACGATGCAGAAGAACATCAGCGGCTGATGATCCAGGCCGACTACTGGTGGCCATTGGTGACCGGCGTCGACCTAGTGCCGGATCCCCGATGGCATTGGCTGGAGATCGGATGCGCGGCGGGAGCCAACCTGCTCCAGATGGCGCGGCGAGCCCCTGGGATCCATCTGGCCGGCATCGACCTAGAACCTGCGCAGATCGATGCCGCCAGAAATACCCTCGCCACCTATCCCCAGCAGCTCATCGATCTCCGACAAGGAGATGCCGCTGCCCTGCCCTGGCCTGATGAATCGTTCGACCATGCCTTCGTGATGTGGCTGCTGGAGCATGTGACTAGGCCGGTGGAGATTCTCCAGGAGGCGCGACGCGTCACGCGCCGGGGCGGTACGATTCAGATCATCGAGACCGATTACGACACCTACCTGACGCTTCCTCCGATGCGTCCGCTGGAACAGCTGATCGCAGCGTTCAGGAGCCATTTCGTGCAGCATGGCCAGCATCAGGCAGGTCGCAGGTCTCCCCAATGGCTGCATCAGGCTGGTTGGCGAGTGACGGAACATCGCCCCTTTCCGATCCAGCGATCCACCGTGGTCGATCCCCGGCAACTAGATGCTCACTGCCAGTACACGGCAGACTACATCGAACCTGCCTTGGCGATGCTGGCCTCGCCGGAATATCCGCGGGACGAGTTGGAAGAAGGGATCCGCCAACTTCGGCGGCTGGCTTCGCAGCCGGATGGCAATTTCTTTCAGATGGTCTACCGCACTGTGGCGGTGCGCGATCCGAATGGGGAATGACGAACCGATCGGTTGGCGTCGGGATCGTGATCGCTAGCGACCCACCGCTGCTACATGCCACCGATCTTTTTGCCATCCACATCCCATCGGCTGCCACCGACGGGCTACTCTGGAGGAATGGAGAGCGTTTGATCCGATCATCGGCTGGCGGGAAAGAGTGAGGAACCGCGCATGGAGACGGCACGACGGGAAGAGGAGTCTGCGGCGCGGACCAGCGTGCATCGCCGCATCGTCTGGATCAGCGTGCTGATGGCCTTCGGGCTGTATCTGACCCGCGTGTCGGTTGGTGAGATCGTCAAGACCGATTCGTTCCTCAACGATCCTCAAATCGTGGCCGATGCCAGGACGCGGTTCTCCGTCGAAGTGACCGGCGCGCGGGCCCCCGAGCGGCTGGCGATGTGGCTGGAAACGCAAACCCAGGCGAAGATGCGCTTTCCCATGGTGCTGGCCGATGGCGTCGATCGACAGAAAGCAAGGCAGCAGCTGGAGGCGTTGGAAGCCGAAGGTGGGGAGGGTCGGATCCGGATTTCCAAAAGCCAGATTGGCGATGTGCTGGGGGCATTCTTTTTTACCTACGCTTTGTTTCAGGTTCCTGCGGGCTGGATCTGCGATCGACTAGGGGCTCGCCGAGGTCTGGCCAGCTACATCTTTTTCTGGTCGCTTTTGACCGCCGCCACCGCCTGGGTCGGTTCGCTGCCTGGGCTGCTGGCAGCTCGTCTGGGATTCGGTGTCGCTCAGGCGGGAGCCTACCCTGCCAGCAATGCGATTGTGCGGCGCTGGTTTCCACTTCAGACGCGGGGGCGCGCCAGTGGGCTGATCGCCTTCGGCGGCCGCTTGGGGGGGACGGTCGCCCCGTTTCTGACGATGTGGCTGATCCTCAACACCGGTGGCTGGCGTTCGGTGATGCTGCTTTACGGAGCGATCGGTTTGGCGATCGCCGCGGCCTACTACACGATCGTGCGCGATCGCCCTTCGGAACACCCTCGCTGCAATGACGCCGAGCGGCAATGGATTGGCGAGCCGCCCGACGATCGGAAGCCGCAATTGTCCGAGGTGGCATCGATGGTCGGCACCTACTGCCTGTCGCGCAGTCTCTGGCTGAACTCGCTGGGTCAGTTTTGCGTCAACATCGGCTGGGCCTTTCTGATCACTTGGCTTCCAACCTACTTGAAGGAAGTCCATCGAGTTCCCGAGCAGCGTGGCGCGATGATGGTCACCCTGGTCCTCGCCTCCGGCATGCTAGGCCAGCTGCTGGGGGGGCGCGCCACCGACTGGAGCGTCCGCCGATTTGGTCTGCGGCTGGGGCGCGTTCTCCCGATCGCCGGCGCCTACTTTGTCGCTGGAACCGCCTACTTGATCTGCCCCTGGATCGATTCGGTCTGGGGCATACTGGCCTGCTGCGCGGTGGTCTCCCTGATGACCGATCTTGGCAATCCTTCGATCTGGGCCTTCATGCAGGATGTCGGTGGCAGAAACACCGGCTCCATTTTTGGATGGGCCAACATGTGGGGCAATTTCGGGGCCGCCGTGAGCGCCAAACTGGTGCCGCTGCTGATGGTCTACGGCGCCTCGCAGGGAATGGGACAGAATCTGGTCTTTCTCACCTGCGCGGCGGCCTTCTTTGTTGCCGGTCTAGCCGCTTTGGGAATGGATGCCACCCGTCCTCTGCAACCCTCCCTCCGCCCCGCAAGCGTTTCGTCGAACTCCCCCATACGAAACTGAAAATCGAAAGGAGTTCTCCCGCCATGCGATTGGCTACCGTCCTGACCCCAGTCAACGAAGCAAACCTCCAGCTGGCCGCTCAGTGCGGCGTCGAGGAACTGGTGGTCCGCTATCCAGGAGATCAGCCGGGTGCCTTGAAGCGCGCGGTGGAGCAGGCGGCTGGATATGGTCTAGAAGTTCGCGTGGTGGAAGGGTATCTGCCGATCGAGAAGCTGAAGATCGGGCGGGATGACGGTCGGCAGTTGGCTGCGATGCAGCGATTGATGGAGCAGATGAGCGACTGTCAGGTGCCGCTGCTGTGCTACAACTTCATGGCAGGGACCGATTGGGCAAGAACGGATCTGGCGGCCCCCGAGCGGGGTGGCGCGCGCACGACAGCCTTTCGGCTGGCTGACGCTGAAAGAGCACAGCTTTTAGGCTACCAGGCAAGTGATCCAGAGCACGAGACGGTTGCCAAGGCGCAGTCTCCAACGTCGCTCTGGCAGCATCTGGACCGGATGATGGAATCGCTGCTTCCGGTGGCCGAGCGGCTAGGGATCGTGATGGCCATGCACCCCGATGATCCTCCGCTGCCGCAGCTGTTGGGCAAACCTCGCATCATGCATTCAGTGGAGTCGTTCCAGCAACTGCTGCAGCGCTACCCCAGCAAATCCAACCGCATCTGCTTTTGCCAAGGCACCTTCGCCGCGATGGGGTGCGACATTCTAAAGACCATTAGAATGTTTGGTGACTCCATCGCCTACGTCCATTTTCGGGATGTGCGGGGAACGGCCGATGCGTTCATCGAAACCTTTCACGACAACGGCCCCACCGACATGGCAGCCGCCATGCAGACGCTTTGGGATGTTGGTTTTCGTGGAGCCCTGCGCCCCGACCATGTCCCGCAGTTGGTGGGAGAAGAGGACGGAGAGCCAGGCTACACGATGCTGGGCCGGCTGTTTGCATGGGGCTACATGCGCGGACTGATGCACGCGGTCCGGTCGCGATCCGCCGGCGCCGATGGGGGTGTTCTCACTTGAGCTTCTGGAGGCGGTAGCCGGGGTGCGCCGCATCGAAGAGCTGCGGGAGCCACCGCGCCCCCAGGCCACTGCAGGCTGGTAAGGGAAGATGTCCCTCGACCACCTGAATCGTCTGATCGATCAGAGAAGGGTAAAGGGTTGCCAAGTGCGCCCTGACGGTCTCTTGAAGAGTGACAGCAGTATGGCTGGCAGCGATCTGAAGGCCGGCCAGAAGCGTCATCGGTCCTGTGCAGTCGTGCATGAGGACCGCGACGTTGTGCAGCTGTGCTAGGTCGGCGATTCTCCGCGATCCGCTGATGCCGCCGGCCCACGTTGGATCGATCATGACATAGTCGGCGGCTTCACCAGCCAGCACCTGCCGGTAAGCATCGAGTGTCACCAGCATCTCGCTGACGGCGACGGGGACGTCGATGCGTTGCCGAAAGGTCGACATGGTCTGGATCGAGTCGGGGCGGAGGACATCTTCTAGCCAAAGGGGGCGGTAGTCCCGGATGGCATGAGCGATCTGAAGGGCAGCGGCCAGTGAGAAAAAGCCGTGTCCGTCGAGCATCACTTCGATCTTGTCCCCAACTTCCGCGCGGATCGCATCGAAGGGAGCCAGCCCTTCGCGAAGATCGGCGGCCGATAGAAGGTGCCCCCCGCTGCGTCGATAGACCGCATCGAACGACCACAGCTTCATGCCTCGATACCCCAACGACACCAGCTCCTTGGCCAGTTCGGCTGGGCGATGGATGCTGGACCAATTGTCTTCCAGCGGACCGCTTTGTCCTGGATCGCCATGTCCGGGCCACCCGGAGGCGGCAGGGGTGGCGCGATTGGAACGGCCATAGAAGGGGCCACCACAGCTGTTGTAGACCGCGATCGCATCGCGCACTGGACCACCCAGCAGTCGCCAGACCGGCTGGCGCGCTAGTTGGCCGGCGATATCCCAGAGCGCCAGGTCGACGGCCGACAGCGCCCTCAGTTCCGCCCCCGTCCCCGCAAACGCCGTCATCCGCTCGTACAGGAACCGCCAGTGGCTTTCCACCGCCAAGGCGTCGGCCCCAAGCAGACGCGGAGCAAAAAAATCGTGGATCACCGCCGCCACCGCGGTCGGAATGTAATAGCTCTCCCCGTGGCCGATGACCGGTTGGCCATCGACCGTCCCGGCGTCGGTATGGATCCGCAACGTCAGGAGTCCTGGCATCACATCGTGTGGCACCAATGTTTCGATCGCCACGATGCGTGGCCCATGGCGGTAGGCATGCTGCTGGGTGGGGCCCGAGGCGAGCGACGTCCAGTCGCGGGAGTTTTCTTGATTGGCCATGGAAGGATCGGTTCCCTCATTCAGGATGCTCGATGGATCGACAAATTCCCCCGCAACGCGTCCGCAAATTTTAGCCTCAGGCGACTTCGAATCCTTCGCCATCAAAAGAAAAACCTCCCGGCCTGCGGGAACCGCAGACCGAGAGGCGAGAAGCGTTTTGTTGCCAAGGCCCGTGACTAGAACGTGAAGATCATGTCGGTACCGAAGGTCATTTCGCTGGTGCCGCCGTTGTCGTTGGCCCCCAGAGCTTCCTTATCCCAAACCTGACGGATTTCCGGTCGGAACAGCAGGTTCGAGGTCGCTCGGTAGTTGAAACCGAAGGTCTGGTTGTAGAGATCCGCGTTGCGAATCCCGTTGACTTCCTGCGACAGATTGAACCATTCCGAACGGGATCCCACCGACCAGCGGTCGTTGAGCTTGTAGATCAGGTAATGGATCGTGCCGAAGGTGTTGCGGACACCAACGTTTGCAGCATCGTTGGTGAACAACCAGTCGGCCTGCCCGATGTAGGTCAGTCGATCGGTCAAATTGTTGGTCAGCAGGACGCTGTGGATCGTTCCACGCTCCCCACCCAACCAGTTATTCTCCCCGAAACGGCCAAGGGCAGTCGCGTACAGCAGGCTGGTGCTGTCGCTGATCTGTCGCTTGAAACCACCCAGGTAGGCATCGCCGTTGTCTTCGAAGCCCGAGTCCCATCCCATGACGTAGCCGTTGTACAGCGTGGTCTGGTCGTCGACGGTGGTCGTCGCCAGAGCCCCGGTGTGCGTGAACGGCTCGGCATTGTAGAAGGTGAACTGACGGCTGTAGAAGAAGTTACCGGTCGCAGCCACCACTTCGTTGCCGATGATGGTGAAGAAATGCCCGACCTTCACTGCGGTCGATCCCATCGCCACTTCGCCATACAACTGTGGGATGGCATGGCCGTAGGCACCGCCGTTATCCCAACTGTTGTCCCAGTGGTTGTTGGGAATCCCAAAAGCCTGGGTGTCGGGAGCATCGGTACCGTAGAGGTAATCGATACGTCCGCCCAAGCCCAGCCCGTTGCTGCCGTCAGCAACTTTCTCCGCATAGAACCACTGCTGCTGCAGCTGGACGCGGTTCTTGTAGGTGTTGAACGTTCCAAAGGTGTTGTTGGTGTGGTAACCAATGTTGGACCAACCACCGATGTTCAGCCCCAAGGCGTTATCCGCCGGGACCAATCGCCATGGTTCGCCCAAGCTGCCTCCCAGGCAACCGCCGGCCATCGAGTCGCAGGCGGAAGCATCACAGCTACCCGCACCCGCTCCCTGGCCGTGGTCGCATCCATCAGCGCAGCTGCTGGCATAGGAAGTGGTCGCCACTCCTGTCGCAACATCACTGGGAGATACCGAACCCACTTGGTATTCCACCTGTCGAATCTGCCGTTTGTAGACGGCTTCGCTTTGCTGAGCCTCACTGCTCGACGCAAAGCAACTGGCCGCTAACATTGCGGCGAAAGCCAATCGCATCCTACGCATTTGTTCTGGAACTCCTATCCTGAACCGATGAAAACGCAAGTAATGGTCGACCCCTCCGAAGAGGTCACCACCCGTTGCGTTCATGCCGCTTCTGATAGACGAGCCAGAGCCGCACTCACCGGACCATCCATCCATGAACGCCAGTCGTCTCTGTGATCGACTCGATGCGAATCGCAAAAACACTGCAATGCTCTCGGCCGTTACAGCTTAACGGAACCGATAGGCTATCGAATTGCTAGCAAATGGCTGCAACTGCCGACCGCCGACCATTCATGTAGCCTCCTGGAAGCCAAGTTTCGAAGAAGGGTCCATCTCGGACTTCTGTGGACGCTGATCCAAGACAGCCGAGGAGTAGGCTTCTATGGTCGACCTGCAGCCAAGGGAAAACTTGTCACCTGGCTAACAGGTGGAGAGGTTTTTGCCTGGTGACGGCCCCTATGAACGGAAATGAGAGTCGGTTGGTCTCACGCGAAGACGCCAAGACCCGAAGAA
>JBJSWM010000152.1:0-1566 GCA_046085865.1 Pirellulaceae bacterium | reverse complement strand
TTCATAGGTCTGGTGCTCCATGAAATGGTAGTCGCACGAGAAAAGAAGCGTTGGGGATACTGGGGTATCAAGTACGAGATATCCAAGCAATGACCTGCGAAATTATCTGACGATCCTAGACTTGGAGACAGGAAAACGGCCTTTTGGCAACTCCATCGATCGAACGGATTGAGTCGCTTACGGGTTGGCGGGGACCAGACGAAGGCGAGGCTTTGCGGTGACGCAGCCGAATGCAACTGGAAGAGGGGCGTGGGATCGATCGGTTCCATCGCTCGGGAGCCGTAGGGCATATTGGCTTTGGCCGTCGTGGGGCGTGAGGAAGCAGAAGGGCTGAGGTGCAGCGGGAGGTCCAGTACTGGATCGGAGGAGAGAGAACGATGCGTATCCAGCGGAACGTTTTCTTGGAATGGTGCATGATGGCTCTTGCCATCGGGTGGCTCGCCCTCCAGGCAGCTCCCCGGCATCGTCATGCGTGCAGTTCGATTGCGTGCCTTCCTGGTTCCACATCGGCTTGGATCCAAACAGCCCACTGCGATGAGAATGTCGCTCCGAAGCTGGTGGCCTTTCAGCCCCCTGCAGCCCCATCGGCCCTCGAGTTTCCGGAATCGGCGGAGTGGATCAATACGCGCAAGCCGCTGAAGATCGAGCAGTTGAGAGGCAAGTTCGTACTGCTGGATTTCTGGACCTACTGTTGCATCAATTGCATGCATCTGTTGCCGGTACTCAAGGAGGCGGAAGAGGAGTTTGAGAATGAGTTGGTGGTGATTGGGGTGCATACCGCCAAGTTCGATGCAGAGAAGCAGACGGAGAATGTTCGGGAGGCGGTGCTGCGGTATCAGATTCGCCATCCGGTGTTGAATGACCAGGGGCAGGTGCTGTGGCAAGCGTATGGCGTGAACACTTGGCCGACGTTGGTGTTGATCGATCCCCTGGGCAAACTGGTCTGGGCGCATCGAGGGGAGATTCCCTACCGCGACTTGCAGAAAGTGCTGAAGCGAGAAGTCGCCAAGGCAAAGGAAGCGAGGACCATCAACCCAAGGCCGGTGCATTTTGAGCTGGCGGAGTACGAACAGCCTAAGACGCCCCTTTCGTTTCCAGGAAAAGTGCTCGCGACAGCCGAACGCATCTGGATCGCCGACAGCAACCACCATCGGCTGGTGGCGGTCGATGCGAAAGGTCAGGTGCTGGAGGTGGTGGGGAGTGGTTTGGCGGGGCTGGAGGATGGCAGCTTTCAGAAGGCTCGATTCCGTTCGCCCCAGGGCATGGTCGAATTGGATGGGAATCGTCTGTTGGTGGCGGATACAGAGAACCACGCCTTGCGTGTGGTTGACCTGGAGCGGCAGGTGGTTCAGACCGTTGCTGGCACTGGCGACCAGGCGCAGTCGGGGTTCCCGGGGGTGGATCCAGGCAGCAGCCTACCGAAGCGTTGGACTCGCAAGCCGCTTTCGACGGCGCTGGCATCTCCCTGGGATCTTCTATCAAGTGAAGAAGCGATCTACATCGCGATGGCAGGGACTCACCAGATCTGGAGGATGCCAAAGAGCCTGGATGCGATTGGCCCTTGGG
>JBJSWM010000151.1:0-1369 GCA_046085865.1 Pirellulaceae bacterium | reverse complement strand
CCTTCATCACAACGACCTTCCACCTCAGAGACAGGGTATTGGAGCCTCAAAAAAATGATCCGGCAATTTTCGTGTGAGGTGATTTCCCTACGTTTCCTGCTTCGTGTCGCGAGGAATCCCAGTCGGCTTTTGCTGCTTCTGATCGGTTGGCTTCTTGTGGCACCTTCCGCAACGGCGCAGGAGGCTCTCGCCAGCTGGAATGATGGACCAGCTAAGAAGTCGCTGCTGGAGTTTGTTGAACGAGTCACCCGAGAGGGATCGACAGATTTTGTACCACAGCCTGAAAGGATTGCCGTCTTCGACAACGACGGAACGCTGTGGCCAGAGAACCCAATGCCTTTCCAACTTGCCTTTGCTCTCGATCGAGTCCAAGCCAAAGCCGCTGCGGATCCGAAGCTGGCTACCGACCCCATGGTTCGGGCGGCCATAGCAGGGGACTTTGGAAAGCTTTTGGAAGGTCCCCGACACGAAGGACTGCTCCGCATCGTCGCCCTGACACACGCAGGAATGACTGTGGAGCAATTTGAGGCCGATGTGAGGGCGTGGCTGAAAATCGCGAAGCATCCTCGCTTCTCACAGCCCTACACCTCCCTGACCTACCGCCCGATGCAGGAAGTGCTCACGCTGCTTCGCAGCCATGGCTTCAAGACCTTCATTGTCTCCGGCGGCGGCGCTGATTTCATGCGGGTCTGGTCGGAGGAAGTTTATGGAATTCCACCAGAACAAGTCGTCGGATCGACTTCCCGCACCCAGTGGGAACTTCGCGACGGTGTCCCTCAACTCATCAAGACGCTGGATCACCTTTTCATCGATGACAAAGAGGGAAAACCGGTGGGGATCCAGCAGTTCATCGGCCGGCGACCCATCGCCTGCTTTGGCAACAGCGATGGCGATCTGGCGATGTTGCAATACACAACCCTAGGTAATTCCAGACCATCATTCGGAATGATCGTCCACCACACCGATGACCAGCGGGAGTACGCCTATGATGCAATGCCCAAGAGCAGCGGGAAACTGGTCGAGGCGCTTCAGGAGGCGGGGAGGCGAGGTTGGACTGTGGTCGACATGAAGAACGATTGGCGGACGGTATTCGGTCCCTGAACATCTTGGTACTCTGGGACTGTCGAGCGCCAAAGCCAATTGGTCGCTCGTCAGCTTACGGACCACCCAGAGATTCCCATTCCATGGTAGAAGTTTCGCGAACGATCATGACACGCTGGAATCCCCTGCCATCATTCACCTGGATTGGGCTAGCCTTCGCCGCCATGCTGATCTTCGCTAGGCCGCTGACAGCGCAACAAGATGGTTTCAACATGAACCTGTCTACCTCCGATATCCGGACGGGTGATTCGATTTTTGGTGAGAAACC
>JBJSWM010000150.1:0-8217 GCA_046085865.1 Pirellulaceae bacterium | reverse complement strand
TGGGTGGCACCGATTGGAGATTGAATTCTCTCCCGTGCGATTGGGAATTCGCACGGTGATTTCAGGATGGCCAGGCAAAGAGATGCCCCGAGCGCCTCATGTCCAAAAACGTTTGGCTATCTCGATCGCCTCGGGGATTTTCTCAACCCATTTTCCGCCTGCCTGCGCTAGATCGGCTTTGCCTCCCCCACCACCGCCAACAGACTCCGCGACAGGTGCAACCCATTTGCCGGCGCTGAACCCCTGGTCCACCAGATCCTTGCTCAGCCCGCAGATGATCGTCAACTTGTCTTCCTGCCGACCAATCAACAAGACGGCTGTTGGCATCCCGGGCGTCTTGCGAATCTGGTCGATCCATTGCCGCATCAGATGAGGATTGGCGGCCCCCACTTCCGCCACCACGATTCTTCTCCCACTCCGTTCGACTGCATGCGCCAGCAGATCGTCGACGGACAGAGATCCACTGGAAGCCATAGCAGCTACCTGACTCTCCAAACTCTTTCGCTCCGAGATCAACGCAGCAATTCGGGTACCGACGTCATCGATGGCAACATTCAATGCACGGGCCGTTTGCCGCAAGGCGCGACGCGGATCTGCCACTTTATCAGTGACTTCCGCACCTCCCCCTGCAGTCACTCCCCCCCCCGCCAATTGCTTCTTCAATCCTCGGATCGTTTGCACCAATTCGACCGTCTTACCTGGTACAGCGTCCACAGAGCATCCAAACAAGGAAGCCGTCTGGCTGAGCAATTGAGCCACTCGCTGGCGGTGCTCCACGGCTCGCTGGCCCGTCAGGGCTGTCACTCGGCGTGTCCCAGACGAGACGCTTTCTTCCGATAGCACTTCGAATGCTTCGACCTGAGCCGTATTTGTCAGGTGTGTTCCGCCGCACAGCTCCTTGGAGAATTCCCCCATGGAGACCATCCGAACAGGATCTGGATACTTTTCGCCGAATAACATCATCGCGCCAGCCTTTCGAGCTTCGGCCAAGGGAACCACCTGCCACTGGACAGGAGCTCCCTGTTGGATCCGTTGCTGGACGATCCCATCCACCTTCGCCAGCTGCTCTTCCGACATCGGCTCTTGATTGCTGAAATCGAACCTAAGCAAATCTGCCTCCACCTTGCTTCCCTGCTGCTGCGCGTGTCCACCCAGAACACTCTGCAGAGCATGATGCAGAAGATGGGTTGCCGAATGGGCTCGGCGCAATGCATTTCGCCTGCCATCGTCAACGCATGCTGATACCTTTAGCCCCTCTTTCAATTCCCCACGCACTAGATGGCCGGAGTGGACGATCAACTCCCCCGCCCTCTGCGTGTCGGTGACTCGAAACTCCATCGAATCCGTTGAGATGACCCCTGAATCCCCTACCTGTCCACCACTTTCGGTGTAAAAGGGGGATTGATCGAGCACGACTCGGATTTGAAGATTTGATCCTTCTCTTGCCTGAACCTGCCCAATCAGACGTTCTTGTTCGCCCACGCCAGCAATGATCCCTTGCACGACGGCGGGGCATTCTGTGGTGTCGTAGCCAACAAAGTCTGTCTTCAGCAACGCCTCTTTCAGAGTCTCAATAGGGCCCGTTTGAAAAAGTTGCTTCTGAGCCGGTCCGCTCATCTCACCATGCTTGTCCATGGCGGCTTGATAGCCTTCCCAATCGAAGGTCATCCCACGCTCGGCCGCCAAAGTCTGAAACAACTCCGGCGGCACCCCATAAGTCTGGTAGAGTTGAAAGGCATCCTTTCCATCGACCATCACGCGGCTGGAGGCATCCAGTTCGTCGAAGACTTTATTCATGCGCACCAGACCGGCATCGATCGTGTTGAAGAAGTCAGCCTCTTCCGACTGCAACACCCGCGACACCCGGTCGACGGTCTCGCGAAGTTCGGGATAAACGGTACCCATCGTCTGAGCGACGATCCCCACCAGGTGATGCAGGAATGGCTCGCGCATCCCCATCTGGTGACCATCCAGCACGGCGCGCCTTACCAACCGCTTGATCACATACCGCGCCTTCTTCGGGCCGGGATAGATATTCTCATGAATCGCAAACGTGCAAGCTCGTACATGGTCTGTGATACGTCGCAACCGCCGACCATCATCGGAGTCGTACTGGTATCGCTTTCCGCAAACCTCCGAGGCGGCCTGGACGATCGGGAAAAGAATATCGATATGAAAATTGCTGGGCACTCCCTGCATCACGCTTGCCGTTCGCTCTAGCCCCATCCCTGTATCGATGTTCTTGCTGGGCAGAGGACGCAGATTATCCGGCGGTTCACCAACTCGATTGAACTGCGTGAAGACCAAATTCCAGATCTCTACCGACTTACCCGAGTCCAACTGATAGTAGATCTCGCTGCATGGACCGCAGACTCCATCTGGCCCCTGGCTGGGGGCGCTGGCTGGCCAGAAATTCTCATCCTCATCCATTCTGGCAATACGACTGGTTGGCAATCCAATCTTCTCGTTCCAGATCGACGCTGCTTCATCGTCATCCTTGTATACGGTCACCGTCAGTCGCGACGGATCGATTCCCAGCCACTTCTTGTCAGTCAGGAATTCCCAAGCCCAGTGGATCGCTTCTTCCTTGAAGTAATCCCCAAAACTGAAGTTCCCCAGCATCTCAAAAAACGTATGGTGGTAGGCGGTTCTTCCTACGTTATCGATATCCCCGGTGCGAAGGCATTTCTGGCAAGTCGTCGCGCGCGTGTACTCCAGCTTGACCTTCCCAAGGAAGTGGTCCTTGAACTGATTCATTCCTGCGGGAGTGAACAGCACCGAAGGGTCCCAAGTCGGCACCAAAACATCGCTCGGTTGCCGTGAATGCCCCTTGCTCTGGAAGAAGGTCAAGTACTTTTCCCGGAGTTCGTCAGTCTTCATGATGCCTTTCCGCAGGACATATAGTTCGGACCGCTTGTTGGGCAGCAAGCCCACCATCGCAACCATTGAGAATCGATCAGTGTAGCCTGCGATCCCTCGTGGATCTATTGCACTTGCCCCTTCCGAAGCGACGAACCGCGGGAAGTCGAATGACCCACCAACGGTTTCCCAGCAGACCGCTCCACCCAGATCCCGGGAGCCCCCCCAATCGAAACAGAAAATTCACTGCACTTCTGGAAGAACCAGTGCCATTTCGCTCGATCGCCATCGCTGCAACGTCAGCCGCACTAGCTTCCCGTCCCGCTCTTTAGTGATGCGATCAAATGCGTCGGGATGATCGACAGGTGTGTCATCGACTGCAGTGACATGAACTCCTGGTCGCACCCCGGCTCGCCAAGCCTGTGAGTCCGTTTCGACTTCCAGAACCACTAACCCTCGACTGGTCGGTCCACCGTCAGGATTCCGAAACCACCGCGCCAATTCCGGCGGGACCGCTGAAGGCACTTCCACGGTCATGCCTCTCCAGGTCCTTGGAGGCCGCTGACTGAACGACCGAATGCGAGAAGGGATGTACTTCTTCGCGAGAGTCACTGGGATATCGATCACCCAGGGCTGCAGTCCTAAGCTTCTCGGTCGTTCGATCCGCACCAGAATCTCTGCGTCCGCAGGAAATCGGCTCAGGTCGCGCAGCAACGACTCCCTTCCTAGCACTGGCTGGCTATCGATGGCTGTGATCCAGTCCCCTGCAAGCAATCCAGAACGTTCTGCTGGCATTCCCGGGACCACATCAGCGACTCTCGCTCCAGATCGCCCCTCCTGCTGGTCTTCCGAGGATCGTTCCGTCTGCAACACTCCTAGAAAGCCGTACGACGGGAGTTCCCCTGTCGCCAGAGACTCGACGACTCGCAGCGCCGTCTGATCGATCGGTAGCCAGGAATGGGCTGTTGTCTTCCCTCCAGGTCGAGGAACATCTTGCAGACTGCTATCTGCTGCCAAAGCGACCAAACGTCCTTGTCGGTCAAAAAGCGGCGTCCCTTCGGTCCATTGAGGTCCTTTAGGTTCGCTGACCAACCGCCATCCCAATTCCGCTAGGCCTCCGGGCAACTCATCACGTTGGTTGGCCGGCAACCGGATGGATTCCCTTCGCAACGTCAGCTTCTTCCACTTCCAACCTTTGCCTGCCAGCAGACGAATGGGATCATCGACTCCCCAGACCAAGGAGTCTCCATCCGACAGAGGTTCGGTCAAGAAGTCTCTGAGAGCGACGCTACGGGCGGCTTCACCTCCCGGGACTCGCGATCCCTCGGCTGCTTCCTGCTCTTTCGGCACCCCGCGCAGAACTGCCAAGTTGGTGTAACCGTCACCAGCGAGCAACTCCACCCTCTCAGGCTCCTGCCGCCCCATGGAGTCGGGATCCAGTCGCCAGACCCAGTAGCTTGTCCTGGCTGGGTCCCCTAGAGGCTGGAGCGTCGTCACCAACAGACGTTGCTGGCCCCAAACCACACCCAATTGCACCCGACCGGCCAGCGCATGGGATAACCGGTTCCATCTTCGGTCGACTAACCTCTCCACCCCCTCCATTTGAAACCAAGCCATAGGAGGCCTGCCCATGGCTTGGTCTTCCACCCGAACGATCGCCACCACCGATCGTTCCAACTGGCCATCACTCGAAAAACCGCCGTAGGCATCGCTGTCATCCGAAGGGGTCTGCGCCAAAGCGCTGGGGAGATAGCTACCGCCACTCCAAGCCAGCGCTATGACCAAACCAATGCATCTTGCGAGCCAAGTGAAACTGCCTGCAACCACCACAGCACCTGCCTCGAAAAAGCAATCCTTCCAGCTGCCTTCACTGGTCGCCACAGGATCCCGACCGATCTTCGATCAACTGTCGGCAGCGACAGATCCGCCTTCCCCTGTCCCCTGCTCGACCACCACAGCAACAGTCGCATCGCCAGCCAGAATCTGACTCTTGATCTCGTCTGCCACCTGCGGGTTTTCCAAGAGGAAATTGCGAGCCTTCTCCTTGCCTTGCCCTAAGTAAGTCTCGCCGTATTTGAACCAAGCTCCACTGCGTGTGATCACCTTCATCGCAGCACCTAGATCCAGCAAATCTCCCTCGTAGCTGATCCCGCTGGTATGCATCATGTCGAACTCCGCCACTCGGAACGGCGGCGCCACTTTGTTCTTGACGATCTTGCAGCGGACTCGCTGACCGACCGTCTCCTCCCCTTCCTTGAGAGCTCCAATCCTACGGACATCAATCCGGCAGGATGCATAGAACTTCAAGGCTCGACCACCAGGAGTCGTCTCGGGCGATCCAAACATCACTCCGATCTTCTCGCGAATCTGATTGATCAAGATCACCACCGATTTGCTCTTCGCAATCGCACCCGTCAACTTCCTCATCGATTGACTCATCAATCGAGCCTGCAGTCCCACGTGCGAATCGCCAATCTCTCCCTCAAGCTCCTGCCTGGGCACGAGGGCGGCCACCGAGTCGACGATGATCACGTCGACTGCGTTGCTCTTGACCAACATCTCGCAGATCTGCATCGCCTCTTCACCGCTGCTTGGCTGGCTGACCAACAACGATTCCAATTCCACCCCTACCTTCTTCGCCCAAGTCGGATCAAAGGCATGCTCGGCGTCGATGATCGCCGCAATCCCTCCGGCTCGCTGTGCTTCCGCGGCGACATGCAGAGCCAACGTCGTCTTACCACTCGATTCCGGCCCAAAAATCTCGATGATTCGTCCTCGCGGAAGGCCAATACCACCCAGTGCCACGTCCAGCGACAGCGATCCAGTACTGATCCCTTCAATCTTCAACTGGGCCTCGCCACCCAGCGGCATAATGGAGCCTTCTCCAAACTGCTTTTCGATCTGCTGGAGGGTGGTGCGGAGCGACGGTTCGCGCTTGAGCACAACTTCCAGCGAGCTCTCGACTTCATCCTTCTCATGCTTCTTCTTGGCCATGACTATCCTTCGCTCCTTCTTGCGACTGTCCAACCCGAACCTCTTTCGCTCCCATTCGATCGACCTGACGAAGCTTTCGTTTCGCATGCCGCCACCCGAGGTTCTGTACGGATGAATACTACCCCGTTCAGCAACTCAAGGCAAGCAACCATGTCGAACGAAATGGTCGACCTGCAACAGGCTTAGCATCGCCAATAGGAGGGACACCTTAGGTCAATCACCGAGGGAAAAGTGATTTTTTTGGTCAATCGCCTCTGGAACTAGTTTTGGCTCGGCAACCGGTTCGGCACCTGCAAAGCAACTGGACCGTTGGTACGGCGAAGTCAGAAGGTGCGATGTTTTGGTGATGACCAAGCCTTCCCTATGGGTACCAGAGACCGAATGGAGACATGGAGGCGAATCACGGCCGGGACGCTGCTACCACGATGGCTTCAGCGATCGGCCGTCGGATCGAAACGATCTTCCCAACGGGAACGCTCGGCCAACCCCCTAAGGATTCGGTCCGTTCGTAGCGGGGGGATTCGCTGGGACGTTCACCCGAGCTGGCGTGTCGATCGATTCAGGGGGTGCCTGCTGCACTGGAGGTTCGGGCGTCACCATGGTGACTGGCATGGAGGCATCCAGCGGATCGATGCCCATCGCATTCTGGAGCATTGCCAGAGCGATGTACCAGTCCTGCAGAGCATCGATTAGCAGGAGGCGATTCTCAAAGGCCTTACTTTCCAAAATATTCAAATCGATCAGATTGCTCTCCCCCTCGGCATAGCTTCTCTGTTCCAAAGCCAGATACCGCATCGCTAGGTCAAAGGCTTCGATCGCCGCATCGACTCGCTGCTTGGCTACCTCCAATGCCACGCGTGCTTTCCGAAGTTCGACTTCGATCTTCTGCATCTGATACTGCCGCTTGATGGCGATTTGCTGCAGTTTGCCACGAGTCGAAGTGATTTTTCCTCGCGCCTTGTTTCGCGGCAGGGGGACGCTGGCCAGCACTCCAGCCTCCATTTCGAATTCGCCTTTGTCTCTGGAACTGGTGGCGGCTGGGCCCATATCCTGGGAGCCATCGACCAGGAAATCGAGCTCTGGCAGTAGTTGGTTGTTGGCCAATTGCAGATCCAGTCGTTGTTCTTGCGCCTGGAGATCCAGCAGGGCTAATTCAGGGCGCTGCGTCAAGGCGCGAGCGACCTCTTCCATGACGTCTTCGGCAGGCAGGGCACTAGGAGCGGGAAAGGCCCAAGGCAGCCACGCGTCGGCTGGAACAATCGGGATCCCTTGATCGTCTCTCAGAAAAAGCGACAGCTGGATCGCCGCCTGCTGTAGTTTTCGGCGAGCATCCAGAACCTTCAATCGTCGCTCGGCCCGCAACTGCTCGTTGAAAATCGCAGCAGAAGCTTTCTCCTCCCCTTCGTCGACCAACGTCTGCACCTGATCGACTCGCATGTCGGCCAAACGCAACAGTTCTTCCTGTGCCTTAGCAACCTGCCCTGCCTGCACCCATTCCCAATAGGCCTTAGCGGCATCCAACGCGGCTTCCAGAATCTGTGCTTGCACAATCGGAGCTGCCATGCGCACCGCAAGATCGGCCTGAAAGAGCGCCACGCGCTGCGGATCGATGGCGCGTCCCTGCAGCAGAGGTTGCACCCACGAAAGACTCAGTTCGCCCGCTTCGTTCGTTTCGCGTTCTTTGTACCAAGGCTGGAATGCGCCTCGCCCGATCCGATAGCCGGACGCCAGGTAACCGCCCCACCAAGTGCGGCGCGCCAACTGCACTCCGTTTCGGTAGTTCTGATAGAACCCCAGTGGCTGAGATAGCGACCACGATTGCAGCGTCGGATCCCAAGCTCCCAGCGCCGACTGCCGCTCACCCGAAGCAATCATGTTCTCGTAACGGGCCTGCTGGATCATGGGGAAGCTTCGATAGACCGAAGCCATGACATCCGACAGGGTCAATGCCGTGCCACCCAGGTCATCCCCTGGATCGGCGATCAGTTCATCGTTTTTTTTTTCGAAGCTTCCCGAGCTGCATCCAATGCTGGGGGAGCCATCGGCCGAACGGTAGGCCCCGATGGGTCCTGAAGGCGTGGATCCTGGAGTTCACGGACCGGCACTTGCTGAGCTGTCAGGAGAGCGGAATCGAAACCGATGAGTGCGACCCAAAGGACTCCCCAAAGCCACCTTCCGGGTACCGAGACGGTCGATCGGAAGGAAGGCACTGGCTTCTCTTTGCTTTTAGGAAGGCTTCCGGGAAGCAAACGCTGGTACGGGGCAAACTGCGCCAGATCGTGAGATCGTTCTACCGGCCCCCCTTCGCCTGCTATGGCGATTTGGGCAGCTTGGGGGTCTTCGGCAACTCGCCTTCCTTGGAGT
>JBJSWM010000149.1:0-5618 GCA_046085865.1 Pirellulaceae bacterium | reverse complement strand
GGAAGGATGATCGGCATCGCCCACATCGAAAGCGGATCAAGACCCTAGCCGGGGCCGCGGAGACGCAGGGCCCTAGGGCAGGAGCCCAAGAAGACACGAAGGAGATTTTTGCAAGACCATGCCAACCTACGAATACTTGTGCGACGCCTGCGGGCATCAGTTTGATCTCTTCCAGAGCATCCAGGCCGATCCTGAAAGGAAGTGCCCAAAATGCCGGAAGCTGAAGTTGCGCAGGTTGATCGGTGCGGGAGCGGCCGTGGTCTTCAAGGGAAGCGGCTTCTACCAAACCGACTACCGTAGCGACGGCTACAGGAAATCGGCCGCCAAGGATTCCAAGCCATCCGATGGTGGCGGAGGTTCTTCGGAATCCAGCTCCAAGTCGGATTCCAAGTCTTCCGCAGGGTCGGATAAAGCAGCTGCCAAGAAAAGTACCAACGCCTCCAAGAAGGCCGCCGAATGAGCAACCGACCTCCCGAAGTTTTCATCGAGACTCTGGACAACGGTCTGACGGTTCTTGGCGAACCGATGCCCTGGTTGCAATCGAGCGCCTTCACGTTGCTGATTCCAGCTGGAACCGTACGCGAAGAGGAGTCGCTTCCTGGGTCGGCTGGTGTGCTGCAGGAGTGGATGCAACGAGGTGCGGGGGACCTCGACAGCCGACAGATCGTCGATCGACTCGACTTTCTTGGTGTGGAACGATCCAGCTCGGTTTCCAGCCTCCATGCCATCTTCTCGGTCGCTTCCCTTGCCGAGTCGTTTGAAGAAGCGATGTCGATCTACGCGAAAATCGTCCGGCAGCCCCATTTCCCAGAAGAGGAACTGGACGATGCGAAGGCCGTTGCGATCCAGGAACTGCACTCCGCCGAAGACGACCCAGCGCATCGCTGCCTTCGATGCATGAAGGAACTGCGCTACGGCACCCCCTACGGACGATCTTCCTATGGAACCTTAGCGGGTATTGAAGCGATCGATGGCGAATCGCTCACCTCGTTGCATCACAATCTTTATGGGCCGCAACAAGCGATCCTCGCTGTCGCTGGGCGCTTCGACTGGAAACGGCTGATCGATCAAACCAACCAACTATTTGGCGACTGGCCCCAAGGCGCCCACTGGGATCGCCCCGAGGTGACGGTGCGATCGGGTTCGCAGCATATCCCACACGACAGCCAGCAGACTCAGATCGCTGTCACCTACGATGCGGTTCCCTACGAGCATGCCGAATACTATCAGTCGCGAGGACTGGTCGGGGTGCTGAGCGACGGGATGAGCTCGCGGCTCTTCACGGAAGTGCGTGAAAAACGAGGATTGGCCTACCACGTATCGGCATCCAGCCAATCGTTTCCCGGCGCAGGAAATGTCCTCTGCTTCGCTGGTACGACGCGCGAAAGGGCGCAAGAAACACTCGATGTTGTCCTGCAGACGATCGAGTCGCTTGGAGAATCGATCAGCCAGTCCGAGGTGGCCCGCCTGAAGACTCGCATCAAAACCATGCTGGTCATGGAACAGGAATCCAGCATGGCCAGAAGCTCGCAAATCGCTAGCGACTGGTTCCACCTGGGGCGAGTTCCTCCGCGTGCGGAAGTCGCTGGACTGATCGAAGCGATCACGCCGGATTCCCTGATCGATCACTTCCGCCACCACCCCCCGACACGCTGGGCACTGGTCACGTTGGGCGGCGATCCACTGGAGTTGCGCCATGGAATTTAAGCGACAAACTTTGCCCAACGGACTGGAAGTGATCGCGGAAGTCCAACCAGAAGCCTTTTCGATGTCGATCGGCTTTTTCGTCAACACAGGCGCCAGGGATGAAAAGCCCGAGCTGTCTGGGGTAAGCCATTTTCTTGAGCACATGCTCTTCAAAGGGACCCCGACCCGCAGCGCCGAACAGCTGAACCAAATGCTCGACGATCTCGGGTCGCAGTCCAATGCCTACACTTCAGAAGAGCAGACCGTCTACTACCTCAGCTCTCTCCCGGAGTTTCAGGGGCAGGCGCTGGAGCTGTTGGCCGACATGATGCGCCCGGCGCTGCGCGAAGAGGATTTTGAGACCGAGCGGCAGGTGATTCTGGAAGAGATCGCGATGTACGATGATCAGCCTCCATACGGGGCGATCGATCGACTGATGGAAGACTACTTCCGTGGGCATCCCCTTGCCGGTCGCGTCCTGGGCAGTTGCGAGTCGGTCTCGCAGCTCAAGACCGATGCGATGCGGCAGTACCACCAGGCGCACTACGCGCCCAACCACCTCTGCCTGGTCGCCGCCGGCGCGGTCGACTTTGACCGTTTGGTCGAGCAGGCCCATGCTGCCACCGAGTCATGGCAGCCACGGCCCCGCCATCGCGTGACGCAAAACCACCAACCCAAAACCAGTCGTCGACTGCTGATTCATCCACCTGCCATTCAACAGTATACCGTGGCATTCGCTCCAGGCCCCAGCCGCAGCGACCCAGAGAAACATGCGACGCGACTGATGACCAGCATCCTCGGCGATGATACCGGCAGCCGCCTCTTCTGGCGCCTGGTCGATACGGGAGATGCCGAAGCCGCATCGCTGTTCACTCAGGAGTATCAGGATTGCGGTGTGGTTGGAATTTTTCTTTCGTGCCAGCCTCCAGCCAGCTCCACCAACTGGCGGGCGATCGGCGACGAACTAAAAAAGACGCTGAAGAACAAGCTGACGGAAAGCGAACTCCAGCAGGCGAAGAACAAAGTCTGCTCTTCGATCGCCTTGGCCGCCGAGCGACCTGGAAATCGACTCTTCTCGGTCGGAAACGCCTGGACGCTTCGGCAGACCTACGAAACAGTGGCCGAATCGGTCGCCAAGTACCAACAGGTGACGGTCGAACAGTGCCAAGCCGCTTTGGAGAAACTACTTTCGGCTCCCTCCGTCATCGTTTCGGTGGGACCTGAAGAAAACAGTGATCTTTCCGATGCGATTCAGTCCCCTTCGCTCGTCGGCTGATCCACTTCCCCCCACCTCCAGTGCGTCGCTTCCTGGTTGGTAAACTGCGGGGAGATCTGATATACCAAAAGTCTCCATTTGGGATAATTCCGCCGCCGCGCGCCCCAAATCTCACTCCCTCATGCCCCAGCCCTGCGAGTGGCGTCATGGCCAGTAAACGATCGAAAGAGGGAATGGAGCTGCATGGTGAGGCGGAGCCGATCGAGACCAAAATGGAGCGGTGTCAGGCAGCGATCGACTACCAGTTTCACGACCCGAAACTGCTACAGTCAGCACTCACCCACGCCTCCAGCGCCACCAATCGCCTGGAAAGCAACGAACGAATGGAGTTCTTGGGAGACTCCGTGCTTGGCATCATCGTCTGTCAGTACCTTTACGAGCGATACCCGGAATTGATGGAAGGCGAGTTGACGAAGATCAAATCGATCGTCGTCAGTCGACGGACCTGCGCGAAGGTATCGATCACGCTGGGGCTGGAGCGGTTCTTGGTGGTTGGAAAAGGAATGCAAGGATCGGTCAGTGTACCCAGGTCGCTACTAAGCGACGTGTTCGAATCGCTGATCGCAGCAATCTACCTGGACGGCGGATGGGAGGCGGTAAGAACCCGTGTCCTGCGATGGCTGGAACCAGAACTTCAAGGCGCCGTCGATGGATTCTCCGGAGGGAACCATAAGTCAACCCTCCAGCAGTGGACCCAGCGCGACAACGGAAACTCCCCCTTGTATCAGCTGCTGGAGGAAAAAGGCCCAGACCACAACAAGCTCTTTCTGGTCGCTGCCGTCGTGGAAGGTCAACAGCACACCCCTGCCTGGGGCAGAAGCAAGAAGGAGGCGGAACAACGAGCTGCCGGGAACGCACTGGCCGAAATCCATGGAACCCCTCTCCCCTTCGGCTGATCGATCGGCGGCCTCCGCGAACCGAACCCTACCACCCGTCGTTGTCGATGAAACTGCTGAAATGGAGCGGTTGCGGTAGGACTTCCCGGTGATCCGCCAAGGAGCCTCGAAGGCGCGGCCCACCGCAAGGGATCCATCGACGAAGGGCTAGCGACGGCTCGCGCCGTTCGATGATCGAGGACGCCAAAAGGCTCAAGGTCTTGGCTGGCAACACCATCCCAATTCCGAGAGATGGCTCAGCTTCCGATGGTTTGGACAACTGCCAAGAGCAGGATCAACCATCGATGGTTCCTTGTGCATCCACCATCAGCAAACAAAAGCCATGATCTCGGCGGTTGGATGCAAGGGATGGAAAATACCGATTTGCGTCGATGCGCCGAATTGCATCGAATTGTTGGATACGCTACCCTTGCATGCAATTCGGCCTGACGCGCGAGGAAGCGCAGGGACCAGTGCCGATCTCCTATGAGTTGCCTGATGTGAAAGGGGTGTGGTCGATGGTGGTTCCTTTGGCGGAAGCGAAAGTGTTGTGCACCAAGGAAGAGTTGGCGGTGGTCAAGGCCAGCCGACATCCAGAGTTGAGCAAACTGACCGCCGCTCAGGTGAAGCGACACGCAACGCTTGCTCGCAAGCTGATGGACAAGTGGAGCGATCAGTCGCGATCTCAGGCACGCACTTCCAATCGGGCGACTGGATCATCGAATCTCGACAGCCGCAGCCACGCCAAGACGGCTCTCTTCCGTGAAACACTCGATGCCCTCGAATTGCGTTTGTCCGAACTGGAAACCGCGACTCTCAGCAAGACGCCAGTTCCCAAGGGGACTCCCAAGCAGGTGCGAGCCAAGCAGTCGCGGGTGGCGCGTTCCCAGGAACGCCGAAACCTGCATGTCGCGAAAAAGGGAATGAACGCGGTTGCCAAACCGGCACCCTCGCGAGTCGTCGACGCACCGGTCGAGGTCGTCAAGCCAGTGGCCAAGAAGACTCCACGGCGAAAAGTGGCAACCAAGACAGCCACTGCAGTCAAAGCGGCGGTGGCCAGTCGAGCCAAGAAGCCGGCCAAGAAGGCAGTGGCCAAGGCAGCACGACCTACCAAGCGAGCGATCGCTAGTGCCGCTGCTGCCCCTGTTGCGGGTTCGGCTCCCGTCAACCGCGCCGCGTCGCGGAAGGCTGCCGGTACTGCAGCATCGCGCACCAAGGCCAAGGCAGTCCCTGCCGCCGATCGCCTGAAGGCCAACCGCATCGCTGCCTCAAACAAGTCCTCCAATATCCTCGGACATGTATCGGGCAAAGGCAAACGCGCGCAAGCCAAACGCGACCGCAAGGGTTGATGCATCGTCGACTCATCCACGATCTATTGACGACAAGACTCTCGTCGCCGATAGATCCAGATCGATAGCATGGGGCTGGTCAGTCTTTAAGGCTGAGCCAGCCCCAACTCGTCTGATGTCCTCGATCTCCCACCCACTACATACAACTAGACAGACCGAGGAAACACAGGGATTCTGTTATACGGTTCGATGGGGAGCCAAGGCAGCCTAGATATGGATACGGCAAACCCCACCAAAAATAGCGTTTTCGCTTATCGTCTCCGATCCATCACATCCGCCTATTAGGGGCTAGTGAACTAATCAACTTTGATGGGTTCAGGGGTAGATGCCTGGAACCTAGTGGCATTTCGCAGTAGGTCGTGATGAAACAGCAGCAGATGGGCCACCAGACCTACCTGCTGGCATTTCGGTCGCAACGTCTGCACCTAACGA
>JBJSWM010000148.1:0-2930 GCA_046085865.1 Pirellulaceae bacterium | reverse complement strand
TTTCGGATCTAGCGGGCGCTTTCGTTGCGAGGGTTCCGCTACCCGAGGGCGATGGCCTGCATCGAGTTTCCTGGGACCTGAAAAAGTCTCCCCTCCGAGGCAACGGCCCGCAGACAATAGCGGCTCCCGGGGACTATACGGCTGTGGTTGCTATTTGGGATGGAAAGGAAGCCAAGGCGCTATCCGAGGTGGTGACGTTCCGATTGGAGCCGCTGGCTGCACCGACGGTGCCACCTGTCGATCGGCAGCAGTCTTTGGAGTTTCAGAACACGGTTGTCGCACTCCAGAATCGTTTCCAGCGTGCGATTGCGAAACTGGATCGGGGGATGGAGCAACTGGAGGAATTGGACTCAGTGATGGATGAGAGTGCACCCGAGTCAGCGGCTGTTCGAGCCGAGATTCATCAGGCGATGATCGACGCAGGAAAAATTGCCAAGGAATCAAAAGGCAATCCCATTTTGAAAGATCGTTTCATCGAAGCGGTGCCCGCTCCCGCCGAACGACTGGAAAATGTGCTGCTGGGCATGCTGTCCTCGACACATGGCCCCACCAAGACCCATCGCGAGCAGTATGAGATCAGCAAGGGGGAGATCGAAGGGCTGATTCCGAGAATCGATGCGATCGTCGATCAGACAATTGCGGGGCTGAGGCAGAAGGTGATCGGGATGGGGTACGATCTCCAGGTTCCGTGATCGCCGTCGTCTCTTTCTTTGTGGCTGAGGGCCTTTGCGAGATTCAAGATCGACTGATCGAGGCGATTCATCGGCATCTCAGACCGCACCGTTTTGAAATAAAGGGAAGTTCTTCTCAGCCCATGGAACTGGGGCGTTAAGGGCCCCGAGGAGATTGACTTCGTCGGCATGGCCTGACGGCTATTGCTGGAGGAATTTGAGATGCCGCTGCCGAATGTTTTTGGCAACGATGCCGGGCCGACAACTCCTTGTCAGCCCTTTCCAGACGAACCAGTTGGAAAAAAGTTTGGCAGATTACGGATGGGAGGCGATCCCTCTGGTCCCTTTTGCCGGCGTGCGTTGGGTCCGAACAAAGCGTGCCATGGCAGCCAAGGTTTCCTTGCTGACGTGATGCTCCATCCCTTCCGCATCGCTGGCAGCCGTCTGGTCGTCGACTCCCAGTGCGATCAGAAAATCGAGAACGATTTTGTGGCGTCGGCGAGCAGCCTGGGCCATGCGTCTGCCATCGGCTGTCAGCGTGATGGGGCCGTAGGGTTGACTTTCGACCAAGCCATCCCGTTTCAGCCTTGCCAAGGTTCGATTGGCAGTGACATGGCTGACGGCGAAGCGTCGAGCGATTTCGATCAAACGACAGGTGCCGTCCTCTCGAATCAGGTCATCGATCGCCTCGACGTAATCCTGAGCTAATTCCGTGGCGTGGTCTTCTCGGACACTTGCGTGCTGGTTTTTTGCAGGCTTTTTCTGCGAGCTGGTGTTTCGCATCGGTGCATCCGCAGGGGTGTGGAAAATCATGGTCCGGCGATGGAAGCTCATCCAGAGCGATCTTTGATTTTAGCCAGATCTCTTGGCAGCTTCCAGTTTGCGGCAAAGGGTCGCTGCTGCAAAACCAAAGATTTGATTTTTCACACATTCCGGCGTGGTTGAAACTGGTGTAGCCAAGGATACACTTCAGTTGTAGCGCTGGCTACATTTCATACCACCAAAGTTTTCAGAGGAGTTGCAGCGATGTCGATCCTCGGGGCGAGAGAGATGCAAGCCGTTCGTCGGCACCGTGGCTTTACTTTGGTGGAATTGCTGGTTGTGATCGCGATCATCGGGGTAATGGTTTCGCTTTTGTTGCCCGCAATCCAGGCCGCCAGGGAGGCCGCGCGTCGGGTAACCTGTTCCAACAACCTCAAGCAGCAGTCGTTGGCTCTTTTGAACTACGAAAGTGCGTATCGGCTCTTCCCACCTTCCTACGTTGCCAATACCCGTGACCCTCGTAGGGATCCTTTCACATTCGACGGGCCCAATGGTTTCGCCTGGAGTGCGTTGATTCTGCCACAACTGGATCAAGCGGTTTTGCATGGAAGGCTGCAGATGGAGTCGGCGTGCTGGGAGACGGCCCAGGGAGAAGCGGTTCGGGCACGGCTGCCGTTCTTCCTTTGTCCCTCAGCCACACGGGGTGAAGGACCGGTTCAGGTGCGTGATTCTTCCGGCAGAGTTCTTGCGACCTTCGTGAGAAGTACCTATGTCGCCAACGCTGGGCAGGAGGAGCCATGGGGAGAGCCGGCGGAGGATTATCGGGGGATTGCCGACGGACCGCTCTATCGAAACAGCCGTACGCGCTTGAGTGACGTCTCCGATGGGCTCAGCCACACCGTGTTTCTTGGTGAACATCATCCCGTTCTCAGCGACAAGACCTGGGTGGGCGTGGTGCCGGGTGCGCTCGTATGTGCCAATCAACCGAATCGATTCCCACTAGCGCAGTGCGATCTGGCCGCCACGCTGTTGAATGTGCATTCGGGTCCGTCGAAGTCGGAGATCGATCCGGTGCTTGGATTTGCGCCGATTCATCCACCCAACAGCCCACTGTCCAACGTCTGCCAAATGTATAGCGAGCATGTGGGTGGGGCCTTTGTGTCGATGGGCGATGGCAGCGTTCGCTTCATCAGCGCCACCATCCATCAACCCACATGGGCCGCCATGTCCAGTTCGGCAAAAGGGGAGTCGATTGGGGACGAGTGGGAATGAAGCGAGCCAAGGAACGTTCGATTGCCGTGGGCTCCAGTCAACGGCTCTGGCTTCCCTTGGGCGCAGTGGCGGTTGCTCTCGCAGGCGCTGCGATCGTCAGTCTCATGTACCTTCAGCGGCCTCCTCAAATTCCAACAGACCAGCTGCGTTACTTGCAGCTGCTATCCACCGCGATCTCCTCAGAGAATGCTCAGCAAGTTGCCAGGATGGGGGATTTGCTGAAGG
>JBJSWM010000147.1:0-1542 GCA_046085865.1 Pirellulaceae bacterium | reverse complement strand
GGTTCCGTGCGGAGTTCCATCTGGCGATCGATGGGGCTGGAGTCACGGCTGACCTGCCGTTTTGGATGAGTCCAGTCGTTCAGTCGCCCGAAGCCCTTGCATGGAATGGAACACTTCCCAGATGGGAAGTCGTTCAGTCTGCTTCGCCTCTCCTGAATGCTGTCCTGGCATGGCCTGACATGCAGGACGGTGGGCAATGAGAAGGCAGAGCCGACTTCTAGGGGAATGGATGCAATAGACCGGACGGATTTTAGCTGTCTGGCTCAAAGCTCTGTCCACAAAGTCTGGACCGAGTTCATGGATTGGGGAACAACCAATTTTTCAGAGCGCATGTGTCCTGGCGGACTCGTGGGGCTGGCGGCGAGCGGCTGGCGGATCCCTTGGTGGATGCCGTGTCGTTCGATGGTCGGCTGGTGGGAGTTTCGGTGGGATGCGAGGAGATGTTCGAGGTGGGCAAGTCGAAATTGCAGGGAATCGACGGGCGGAGCAGGCGAATAGGCAACCAAGATCGAGCGGGGATTGGGGCGATGGATCGGAAGAAGCAATCGGTAGAAAACGCTATGGAAGGCAAGGAAGCACAGCAGGTGGAGTGCAGCCAGATGCTTCATTGGCTGGCTATGGCGCAGCAAGGAGACCAGGAGGCATTCGCGCAGATTCATCGGCATTACAGTCGGTCGGTTCAGATGCAGGCGATGCGCATCGTCCGACAAAACTGGGAAGCGCACGATCTGACGCAGGAAGTCTTCTTGAAGGTCTTTCGCCATCTCCATACGCTCAAGGACCTTCATGCCTTTGAAGGATGGCTTCGCCGCATTGTGCTTCATGCGGGGATCACGTATTTGCAGAGGTCCAGACGCCACAACCAGCAGCAGGGAGATCTATCGGAAGTCGCCGATGGCGCGACCGATCGCGTGGAAGAAGAGGTTCGGGAACGGGAGCGGAAGGAGCAGTTGTCTCGATCGATGGAGTCATTATCGCAGGTCGATCGACAGGCGCTTCATGAATTCTATTTCGAGCATCGGTCGCTGCAGGAAATCGCAAATCGGCTTCAGATTCCGCTGGGGACGATCAAGCGTCGATTGCACGTGGCTCGCCATCGCTTGGCAAAAGACGCTCATTCGTACTTCGCAAGCTGACGTTCTCCGCGGCATTCACGGATTATGGTTCCGGAAACAGTCTTGATGGGGGGCTTGCAGTCCGAGGCGGTAGATTACGATAATGTTATCTTCGGGCGTGACAGAAGTTGGCGGAATCCACGAGCGTTTTCGCTGGCAGCCCGGGAAATCCATTATCGATACGTAGTCGTGTGGGGGATGTCGAGCATGTCGATTGAGGAAGTGAACGGGAATTCAGGTTTTCCGGTCTGGACCTTTTTGTCGAATCATGGCCACGTTCTCTTTTGCATTTACCGAGAAGAAAAGATTCGTCTTCGAGAGATCGCCAGTCTGGTCGGGATTACGGAGCGGATGGTTCAGAAGATCGTGACCGACTTGGCGGCGGCCGGCTACGTGAAGGTGGAAAAGGAAGGCCGTTGCAACCACT
>JBJSWM010000146.1:0-2553 GCA_046085865.1 Pirellulaceae bacterium | reverse complement strand
GGACGCGTCATCGACAACCTGCTTGTAACCTGATCGATAGAATCTTCCGTAGGTTTGGAAAAGATCCTTAACAAAGCCTCCGGGCGTGTTGTCGACCTTCTCTGCAAAGACTTCCCCTGGGATCCAAGCTGGCTTCGCCACCTCAGCGCTCAGGCGCTCGCTCGCCTGAGCGCGAAACCGTTCATACTCATCGAAGCACTGTGAGAATTGCCAAGGCTGGCCTTCGAGAATGATCTGGTGCAGTGTTTCGAAATCGTCGGCAGCGTAGCGTTCCAACGCCTTGGTCGCTGTCGCTCTTCGATCCGGTTGGCCACTTCCAGGTTGGCCCAGACCAATCGGCAGCAAATGAGCTACCAACTGCTTGTTCACCGAATCCAGGTAGGGCAACCATTCCCCTGAGACATCCTGATCTTGCGACGCAAGCGCTTCGCTGACGCTTGCTGCGATCCCTATCCAGCGTGGGCTATCGGATGCGAATCTCGCTAACGCAGCAGCAGCCTGCAGCAAGGTCTGCGGGTCGCCTCTCTCCGCTTCCTTCCATAGCAAATCTTCGATCTGACTGGCGTGTGGCTGCAGTGCGTCCAACAGCACTCCGGTGCGCTTCACATCAGACCTCAGCAACTGGTTTGCCACATCGCCTGCCAGCTCTGGTTCGCTAGGAAGCATCGCCAGGGTCAGACGGAGCCGTTCTTCGGAACCGTTGTCGCTGGCCTGGATGGCCTGCTGGAGCAATGGATCGACGGCGGGGCGCATCCCATCCAGACGTTCCATAGCAAGCGGTAGTTGCTGAAAAGGAACCCTCGTCACATCGGCGACCGCTTCTCTCACCGTGCGATCCCACTCCTTTCGGACTATCCATGCCATCACCAAGCACGTTGCCACCAGCGCAGCTCCTAGTGCCCCCATGGTCCAGCGCTGAAGGCGTCGGGGCGGGTTCGCCCACTGCGCTAATTCCCTTGCCACTTCCTCACCCGACTGGTAGCGGTCGTTTGGATCTTTTCGAAGCAGTCTCCAGCAGATCTGGTCCAGGCCAGGTGGCACATCCGGACCGATGCGCTGCAGCATCGGTGGTTCGGTCTCTAGGATTTCCAGGGCAACCTCTTCCCTGGTCTTTCCGTTGAAAGGAAGTCTGCCGGTCAGCAGTTGGTACATGACCACACCGAGCGAAAACAAGTCGCTTCGACCATCCAGCTGGTGACCATCGCCTCGCAACTGTTCGGGGCTCATGTACGCTGGGGATCCCGCGAGTTCCGCTGCCAACGCCGGATCTTCCGCGCGAATCGATAGCCCAAAGTCCGTCACGTACGGCTCACCAGACTCTCCATCGATCAATATGTTGGCCGGCTTGATGTCGCGATGGATCAGTTTTCGGCTGTGGGCGTGATGCAGCGCGTCTGCGACTTTGGATAGAATCTGTGCGATGGTGCGATCCGTCGGCTTGTGCTGCCGCATGTAGTCTGCCAGCGACACCCCTTCCACCAGCTTCGAAACAATGTAAACCGATCCATCAATCGCTCGGCCCACATCGTAGACCGGGACGATATTGGGATGATCCAGCGACGCCGCCATCTGGGCTTCGCGAAGATATAGATCCACGTCGCTCAGTCGGGCTAAGGCTTCGGTACGAGGCACTTTCAGAGCGACGTGGCGCTGCAGATCGTCGTCGACGCCAAGATAAACCGATCCGAAACTCCCTTCCCCCATTTTGCGCAACAGTCGATAACGGCCATTGCGAAAGTCCCCCACGGCGCGGCGTGAAACAAAGCTGCCAGAAAGATCCTGGCGGGATTCGGTAGGGCCGGTGCCGGGATGAAATGATAAGACAGTCGCATTGGCTTCTCCCTGGTTCATCTGCCGACTAGCGATCCTCTGGATCCAATCAGCTTCTTCAGGAAAACGCGCTAGATAATCTTGCCAATCGATCGATTCGTCTTTCTGCTGGCGATGGTAGGTTTCGATCGAAAGAAGGTGACAAAGCAGTTCATGGCGGGTCGGTTCAGGAACCATTCCCACGTACTGCTCGATCACCGGACGGCAGCCAGTGAGAAACTGCTCTTCAAATTGATCGCAGATCTGATCCAACTGGCTGGCATCGATCGGCTGCTGCATCCACTGCTGCACTTGCTGCCTGATATCCGCCTCCAAATCGGGAGCCAGATGGGGATAGCGCGCCAGATATCGTCCCTGCAGTTCCTCCGCCGGCTGGCTCCCTAGCCGACGTTGAAAGTCGCTGACCACCAGCGTTCTTTGCGTCGCAAAATCGTCGGCCAGCCACGGGAAAAGCGTCCGATAGAGATCGACGTCGATCTGCGTCCCATCTCGAATGCAACGGCGAACATCTGCCTCCAGAAGTTGCTTTTGTTCGTCCGAACTCAACTCCGGGTGGTCAGAAATCAGCTCCCCTAAAAGGAGTTCGTTCGATTCAATTGCTCGGAGCCAATCAGGAGAAAAGGACATCGACCAGACATCTCAGGGTGGAACGGTGGTTTTGGCGAGTCGCACTGATTCCTACAGGATAGTGAACACTTGCGGGTGACTCAAGCGAGCCATCCC
>JBJSWM010000145.1:0-1325 GCA_046085865.1 Pirellulaceae bacterium | reverse complement strand
TAGCGACCGTGAACTCGATCGATCGATCCGACTGGAGGATCCAGCGGTCGATTTCTCCTTGCAGCTTCCAGAGAGCCTCACAAACGCTGGTCGGAAAAAACCCCTCGGTGGTAACGATCCCTTCGTCCGGAATCCGGCAGGGACTCCCTGGTCCCAACAAGACCTGACGCAGCCTTTCGTCCCCCGCATCTTCGAACTGCTGTGGCGTCGGGAGATTCGATTCCTTGGATGAACGCTCCAGTTGGCTCCATTCCTCCTGCAGCCTCGCAAAAACTGCTCCGTACCGCTCCACCACCTCATTCCAATGGCTAGGTGGAGTCGCGAACGCCTCCTTCAATCGCTTTGGAATCTGTTCTCCATGGTTCTGAAGCACTTCAAGCATTTGCCGACCAGCCAATTCCGAGTAACCGGAACCTGGCGGGATGTTTTCCAGTTGCTTCCAAATTGCAAAGACGGGGTCCTGCTGCCGCTTGGGATTCGCGAGAAACATCTCCCACCGACGAATGAAGTTGGGGATCAGATCGTCGGCCGTGAGGATCTGGTCAAATCCTTCTTCTGGGAAATCTTGAAGGTGGGTCTGAGCCATCAGGTAATCAGCAACGCGTTTTCGGCATCGTTCTTCGGCTGCGTTTTTTTCTTCGGACAGTTTGGATTGGTAGACTTCCTGTCGCTTCCGCAATTCCATTTCGAAAGGATCATCAAGCGCTTTTGGATCCGCTAGTCCAACGTCGCTGGAACGGTCGCTGCGCAGTCTTAACAACCGATCGTGGCTGTTGGAAAAAACACCGTAAAGCGCATAGTAGTCAACGGTGGGAATGGGGTCGTACTTGTGGTCGTGGCAACGAGCGCAGGCCACCGTCAGCCCCATGGTGCCACGACCAATCACATCGATACGGTCGTCGATGATGTCATGGGTGACACCAAGAAATCGTCGGCCAAGTGTGAGAAAACCAAGAGCCGACAGATGCTCGGGAGGATCCGATTCCAAAAGATCGGCCGCGATCTGACGTTTGAGGAACCAGTCGTAGGGCATGGACTGATTGAAAGCCTGAATGACCCACTGACGGTACGATGCGGAATGGACAAAGAAGCGTTCTTCTCGCGCGTAGACGTAGCCTTTGGCATCAGAGAACCTAGCGACATCTAGCCAAAGCCGCGCCCAATGTTCGCCAAAAGCTGGATCGCTGATCAGCGCGTCGACCAATCGCGAATACGCGTCGGGCTGATCGCTGGTTGCCAAGTAAGCTTCCAACAAATCCTGTTGGATCGGCAGGCCAGTCAGGTCGTAGGCGAGCCGGCGGGCTAGGTTGTGGGGCGACGCCTGG
>JBJSWM010000144.1:0-5976 GCA_046085865.1 Pirellulaceae bacterium | reverse complement strand
CACTCTTATCCCAGCCATCTACCTGACAGGCGATGCCCTGGCGATTCAGTTGCTTCCATAACTGGATGGAGACATCGCCACCTCCACACGCAAGATCCAGGATACGCAACGGGCGATCCATAGGATGACTCCGTGCCCATCGTAGGATCGGTTTGGCCAGCGTTGTGCCAGTCTGACTGAAAAAGTTGATTCGGCGAAGACCTTCAAGCGCCTGGTGATGCAACTGGGGCGCGATCTGCGGATCGTCCATCCATTCCGGACGCAGTTCGCGGCTTTTCCACTTGCTACCAGTTGCCACTTGAGTCTCCATGCCTCGGATTCCGGGCCATCCATCAGCCACAACCACATGCCCACTCGGGGGGCCTGCGACTGCGTCCATCATCGGCAAAAGTTTGCAGGGTCTCCGCAGTCGGCTTGACGCATGAACGCTGAGCGTTGTAACGATAACCGATGTGAGGAAGACACCCAAGTGCTTTTGTGGGTTCCGAATCGCTTGCCAGAAAGTACCGAAAAGAGTCGGAGATGACGAATCAGAGAAGCGTTAGCACTGCGATCGGCCTGATGGGAATTCGAACGATTGTTTTCGTCTTTCTTTTTTCGATTCCATTTGCTACGTCGCTTGTAGCTCAGGACGCCGGCAAGTCGAGCCCTGAGAATCGGCCGCGGTCAGGAACCGTTGAACTGGAACACAGTCATGTCTATGCGCTGGTCGGCAAAGTGGGGCTGGGGCACGAACACGGCATCGTCGGGAAGTTAAAAAGCGGTAACCTCGCATGGACGTCGAAAAGCCAAACTGGGGACCTTGGTTCGCTGGTCTTCGATATGACCTCGTTCGACGCAGATACTCCCGAGGCGCGTCGATACGTTGGGCTGGAGGGGACAACCGATGAATCGACCAAGTCTCAGGTCAATGCCAACATGCGAGGTTCGAAAGTGCTCGATGTCCAGCGACATCCAGAAGCGACCTTCGCACTCAAGGAGATCCAGTTGGAAGATACGGATGCGGAGGGAAAGGTGAAGGGAATTCTGCGTGGCGATTTCACGCTGCATGGTGTCACCCGCCCAGTGGAAGTTCAAACCGTGGTCGATCAGGTGAATGGATGGTGGCATCTTCGAGGTGCGTTTCGAATCCGACAGACCGATTTCGGAATTCAGCCATACACCAAACTGCTTGGGGCCATCGGTGTTGCGGACGTGCTGACAATCTATGGTGATCTTTATATTGCTCCCTAATTGCATTGGATGGAGAGGCTTCCGCGTGGCGATTTCCCTAGAAACGGTCAAGAAACGTTCGATACGCAATCACTACGACATTTCCACGCTGTTCTATCGCATGCTGTGGGGGCCGCATATCCATCATGGGTATTGGGAGGCGGATGAGAGTCCGCAAGTGGCGCAGCTGAAGTTAACCGAGAAAATGGCCGACCTGGCGCAGATCCGTCGCGGAGACCGACTGATCGATATCGGCTGTGGCATGGGAGGATCGACGATCCATCTGGCCAGAACGCGAGGTGCGATCGGGCAGGGGGTCACCATCAGTCCCGTTCAGCGATTTTGGGCCTCCAACGCATCCCGGTCCCTGCCGCGATCCCAGCGTCCAACATTTGTTTGCGAGGATGCCGAGTCTTTGGTGGTGCCGGAAGCAAGCATGGATGTGGTCTGGAGCATTGAGTGCACGGAGCATCTGTTTGATAAGGCTCAATTCTTTCGAAAGGCTGCGTCATGGCTGCGGCCAGGTGGTCGTGTTGCGATCTGCGCATGGCTTTGCGGCGATCGAGAAGAAGACCCTCAAACGCAGCGGCTGGTCCGACAAGTCTGCGATGGCATGTTGTGCCCATCGCTGGGAACCCAGCAGGATTACCGACGGTGGATGGAAGCTGCCGGTTTGAAGATGGTTGCAGAACAGCGTTGGACCAAGCAGGTGCTCAAGACCTGGGAGCTGTGCTTGCAGCGAGTCGAGCGATCGAAGGTGCGTTGGTTGGCCAAATGTCTAGGACGCGAACATGTCCAGTTTCTTGATGACTTCCAAACGATCCTCGAAGCCTATCGAACCGGTGCGATGGAGTACGGTTGCCTGGTGGCGGCCAAGCCTGTGCAGTAGACAGAAAGGATTAGATTCGATGCCCGAGTCGAATTCGCAAGGAAGCAGCATGATGTCGGTCGACACGTCCTTTCCATCCAGCACCCAGCCATACGGCCCAACGGGGGAGCGACAGACGCGAGCCGTTCAACCAGCAGAGGATGGCGCGAAAAGTCGCGTGTGGTGGACGGGGTTGTTCTTTGGAGTCGCGACTCAAGTTTTCTTTCTCTGGACCGCTTGGCATCTCTTTTTGTTTCTGCGGGACGGAGCTTTCGGGCCAGGTGCCTTTAGGCCATGGTTGGATACCTTCCTTGCGTTCCTTTTCGTCGCACCGCACAGTGTGCTGCTTTTCCCCAAAGTGCAGTCCACCATCAAGCAGTGGCTTCCCTCGGCTTGGACGGGTTGCCTTCATTGCATGGCAACCTGCCTTAGCCTTTGGCTGTTGTTCCGATTCTGGACTGCCAGTCCAGCAACCGTTTGGGATCTTCATGGATGGTCGCGATCCTTCATGCTAATGGCCTTCTACGGTTCTTGGATTGGATTGCTTTACAGTCTTTGGCTTACGGGGATGGGTTACCAAACGGGTTGGACGCCCTGGTGGTATTGGCTGCGGGGCCGGAAACCACCGCGTCGAGAGTTTCGCGAATCGGGCGCGTTTCGTTGGATGCGCCACCCGGTCTATCTCAGTTTCCTTGGATTGATCTGGTTCACCCCTAGAATGACTCTCGATCATGCGATTCTGACTGCTGCGTGGACTTTCTATATCTACTTGGGAAGCTACTGGAAAGATCGTCGCATGATCCATTACCTAGGAGAGTCCTACCGCGAGTACGCAAGTCGCGTCACTGGATTTCCGCTGATTGGCTTCGGGCCATGGGGCAGAATGCGACAATCGCAACGAAGTTGCCAACCGGATTATGCCACTCCGTGTTCCACCGCTCCTTGAACCAGCTTGATTTGGGCAGCGCAACCTTAGGCGACGAATGTTGCTGGGTTGAAAACCACTCGGTGGTCTGCCGTGCGTTGGAAGAGAGAAGTGATTGGACGGCGGAGCGATCAAAGACTTGGGATCCGGGCGACGAAAAAACCGCGTCGGTTTAGGGCCGACGCGGTATTTGAATCCGCAACTTCGCTCGCCGCTGGGACTCGCCAGCGTTGCTGTATCTCAGCTACAACCGTTGCTCTGCCCGCAGTTGGGGCAGAGATAACAGGCGGCATTCCGGTAGGTGATGCAACCGCAATTGGAGCAGGAAGGAGCGTCCGCCTGGATGGACCCCATCTGACGGCTAAGCACCGACTCCTGGCCATTCTCGCCCGAGGTTGACTGAAGCAGTTTCTGCACCGTCTGGGTGAAACTTACCGCTGGCAGACTCTCAGCCCCGTTGCCATTGACCGGTACCGTCGACAGCTTGGTCTTCTTCCCTTCCGTCGGTCGCGCGTCCCCTTCTCCCTCGGTTCGGCCACTTCCTGACTGGGATTCTCGGAACCCTGGTAGGAAGGTCAGTCCTAGCCAACGGAAGATGTAGTCGACGACGCTTCTGGCAGTCCGGATCTCTGGGTTCGTCGTGTGCCCCATCGGTTCAAACCGGGTGTGGCTGAACTTGTAGACGAGAACGTCCAATGGTACGCCGTACTGGAGGGCAATGGAGATCGCTGTGCCAAAGCTATCCATCAAGCCACCGACGGTGCTGCCTTCCTTCGCCATGGTGATGAAGACTTCGCCGGGTCGTCCATCGGGATAGAGACCGACGTTGATGTACCCTTCATGACCACCGACATTGAACTTGTGGGTCACTGAGTTGCGGGTATCGGGCAAGCGTTCGCGGCCAGGCTTGGTCGCCGTAGCGGCTCCCTTCTTCCCTTCCACCTTGGTCGACAGCGGTTGACTCTGCTTCGACCCATCCCGGTAGATGGCGATCGCCTTGAGCCCCAGTTCCCAGCCCCAAAGATACGCATTGGCGATATCGTCGGGAGTCACGTCGTTGGGCATGTTCACCGTCTTGCTGATCGCGCCCGATAGGAAGGGCTGAGCTGCGGCCATCATCTGGACGTGGGCCCGCCAACCGATGCTGCGTGTTCCTTGAGCTGGTTTGAAGGCGCAGTCGAAGACAGGCAGATGGGAATCCTTGAGCCCTGGAGCTCCTTCGATCGTATCTCGATCGTGGACATAGGCTTCGATCGCCTGCACACTGGCGTCGTCGTAACCCAGCGTCTTCAGCCCCAGAGATAGCGACCGGTTGATGATCTTCATCATCCCGCCACCTGCCATCTGCTTGTACTTGACCAAAGCGATGTCTGGTTCGATGCCGGTGGTATCGCAGTCCATCATGAAGCTGATAGTGCCCGTGGGAGCCAGGACGGTGGCTTGAGCGTTGCGGAAGCCATGCTTCTTCCCTTTCTCCAACACCATTTCCCAAAGTGCTCGGCACGCATTCTTCAGCTCCGGTGGCGATGCCGGATCAATCTGCTCCACCGCATCCCGGTGCATCTGCATGACACGCAGCATCGGTTCGCGGTTAGGTTCGTAGTCGGCAAAAGTCCCAACAACTGCCGCCATTTCGGCGCTGGCCAAATTGGCTGCGCCATGCAGAAGGGCTGTCACCGCTCCGCAAAGACCGCGAGCCGATTCCGAGTCGTAGGGCATGCCAAGAGTCATCGCCAGCGAACCGAGATTCGAGTAACCCAGGCCCAGCGGTCGGTAGCGATGGCTGTTATAGGCAATGCGATCGGTGGGGTAGCTGGCGTGATCGACCAGGATTTCCTGAGCGATGAAGAAGATGCGACAAGCTGCCACAAATCCATCGACGTCGAAACCACCATTGTCACGACGAAACTTCAGCAAATTGATCGACGACAGATTGCATGCCGTATTGTCGAGGAACATGTACTCCGAGCAAGGATTGCTGGCGTTGATGCGACCCGAATTGGGGCAGGTGTGCCAGCGATTGATCGTCGTGTCGTACTGAACCCCAGGATCGCCGCAATGCCAAGCACACTCGGCCATCCGGTTCATCAACGTCTTGGCGTCATAGACTGGTGGTTCCCCAGAGGAGTTGTCGCTGACCCAGCGAGTCTTCCAAGGCTGGCCCTTCTTCACCGCTTCCATGAACTCGTCGGTCACCCGGACCGACAGGTTTGCATTCTGGAACATCACCGAGGAATACGCTTCCCCATTGAAGTTCGATTCGTACCCTTCGCGGATCAGTGCATGCGCCTTCTGCTCTTCCCGATGCTTGCACTCGATGAATTCCAATACATCCGGGTGCCAGACCTTGATCGACTGCATTTTGGCAGCCCGCCTCGTCTTTCCACCCGACTTCACCACCGCCGCAATCTGGTCGTACACTCGCATGAACGAAAGCGGACCGCTAGGCTTGCCACCTCCAGCCAGCTTCTCGCGGCTGCTACGGATGGTCGACAGGTCGGTGCCGGTCCCAGACCCAAATTTGAAGAGCATCGCTTCGCTGGTCGCCAGCCGCATGATGTCTTCCATGTTGTCTTCAACCGACTGAATGAAGCAGGCCGAACCCTGGGGATATTCGTAAGGGTTTTCCGGCTGCTCCACCTGCCCCTTCTCGACGTTGTAATGCCAATTGCACTTGGCACCCTTCACGCCATACTGCTGCGCCAACCCGACGTTGAACCAAACAGGGGAATTGAACGCACCCACCTGATGCAGGCACAGCCAACTCAGCTCGCGGTAAAACTGCTCGCCATCCTCTGGCGTATCGAAATACCCGTCCGCCAGCCCCCAGTCAGCAATCGTGCGCGTGACGCGATGAATCAGTTGGCGAACGCTATACTCCCGCTCCCCTGGCTTGGTCGGATCGCCATAAAAATACTTGCTGACCACCACATTGGTCGCCAGCTGACTCCAGGTGGTCGGAATCTCGCAA
>JBJSWM010000143.1:0-647 GCA_046085865.1 Pirellulaceae bacterium | reverse complement strand
TCCGTTGGTATATCGAATCAATGGAGAACACCCAGATCAGTCCCCAAGTCGCAGAAATGCTAAAAAAAGGAATCGTTCAAATCCAGGCGGCTTTGCAGAAACACATGACCGATATTGACGCTTTAGCGAAGACGAAAATGGTCTGGTGTGGTGGTCTGGTACGCGAGGAATCGGGTGAGGTCGGCACATTTCTGGTCCGTGAGAATATTCCAGATGGGGTGCTGTTGGTTCCCACGGTCAGCGCAACGGGAAGCGGTCCCGGAGAATTTCTGCAGGTGGGTAGCATTACCCAAGGGCGGGCCAGTCTGCTGGCCAAGCCTGAATCATTGCTTCCCGGGCGTCCGCTGTTTTGGGTCCGAAAGTGATTTCAAGGCGATCGATCAAGCGAAGAGAGGCGAATCAGCATGGTTGACAGCAACCAGGTCTACATCCGATTTCGTGGCCGAACGGTTGGTCCGATCGTCAAGGCCAAGGCGCTCGACATGGCCAAACGCGGGCAATTGACTCGAAGCCACGAAATCTCCTTCGATGGTTCCACTTGGTCGCTGGCTGGGGAGATGGACGAGTTCTTTCCGGCGCCCGTTAATGCGTCGACGAAGGCTCAAAGTGCCCAGGCTACGTTGGATGCATTGGAGGCAGGTTCGAAC
>JBJSWM010000142.1:0-2616 GCA_046085865.1 Pirellulaceae bacterium | reverse complement strand
CACCATCGCCAGATGGTGGAGAATTCCTGTTGGCTTCGGGGGAAGAAAGAGCGATCTATTGCAATCGACCAAGCAACGTGTTGAATTCGGGGATGGCATGAAGTCCAGTCAGACCCGGTTCATGCTTTAAGTAGAATGGATCAGCATATTCCTGCTCCATCGCTTTCTGGATCGACGCCAGCGCGAGTTGCTGGAGCGACTTTTTTGCATCGCTGTCGGTTTGGCGATCGGCCAGCTGACTGTAGCTTCTTGCCAATTCGAGCAGCAATTCATTGTCGATGACGGGATAGGCTGCGAATTCATCGGCAAGCTTTCTTCCGGTATCCATGTCACCCGCCAACGATTCGATCAGCATCAGTTCTACTTTGGCTCGAACGTTTCGAGGGTCGGCTACCAAACGGGAGCGGCGCAGTTCCAGGCAGCGCTGCTGTGCTGCCTCGATGTCTCCCGATCCCACAGCGGCTCGCCACTGAGCCAAGCGAAAATAGGCCAGACCAGCGACTCGCAGAAAGTCTGAGTTTCTGGGAGCGAAGGATAGGAGTCGATCGCTAAGCGAAGCGGCTTGTTCGAGGTTCTGGAGTCCTTCGTCTGTTTTGCCGGTGATAGCGAGATATTCTCCGAGCAGTCCCAGCTTGCCGACATAATCGCGGAGCAGCAGACCGTTGAATTGGTATTTCTCGCTGGCTTCTTTCGCTTTCTGGGTCGACTCCCGCAAACTACCTTCGGCCGCCGCAAAATCGCCTCGATGCACCCGGATGTTGGAGGCGGCTAGCTGGCTGGTGGATTGCCCTTCCCGCAGTGCTCGGCCCACCATCAGTTTTTCGGCTTCGGGGCGTGTGGCTAGCCTGGGGTCTGAGGGTAGTGCTTCGATGGCCTTGGCAAACCAGTTCAGAGCCATTTCGACGTAGCCTTGGGCTTCGGCTAGATTACCGATGCGATAGTAGGTGATGCCGACATCGTGGTTGGCGCGCGCCAGCATCTGGTATTTCTGGAGATCGGTATGTTGCCCTAACCCAGCCGAATCGGCTCGCGAGTTGTTGAAGATATCCTCGGCGATCGCCAGCTGCTGCTGGTGGTATTCGAGGCTTTGCTTCATGTCACGGTCATGATCTCGTTTTAGTTCGGCGATCGAGCGGATGATATTGGCGTGATTGCTGCGAGCCACATCCGATTTCTTCAAGTCCGCACGCTGCCGCAGAAATTTCTCCAGCTCCATGTAATTCCGCTCGGCATCCACCTTCATATTCTGAGAGGCCATGTCGTCGGCGACCGCTTTGCGGAGTGCCGCCATGGTGAGCTGAGCTTTTTCGTCCGTCGGCTCTTCCTTCAGCACCTCTTCCTGGACGACGGGGAGCAGCTTCTGCAGAATCGAATTGCGACGTTCTTCGACTCCCGGGTTCTCCAGGGTATCGATCATTCGCACCTGTTCGAAGAATTCCTGTACCGTAGTGACGACGCGATCTGCGCGTCGTTTGGCGAGTGCAGCGTTTTCGTCGGCGATCTGCTCGTTTCGCAATGCGATCAGAGAATTTCGTATCGCATCCTGTGCTTTTGTCTTGGCAAGCTCTTCATTCTGCCGCGCCAGTTCTGCTGCCTTTCGTTCCCGGCTTTCGGAGCTGGCGAGATCTTGGTTCTTCTTTTGCAGGGAGAGAGCCGACCAGGATGAGATTCCGGCGATGGCCACCAATGCGACAGCGATTGCGGCAGAAAGATTGCCGATAACCGGATTGCGTTTGTACCATCGCAACGCCTGTTCCCACCTACCGATCGGTCTGGCCTGGATCGGTTCATTGCGAAGGAACCTGCCCAGGTCGGCGGCGAGGGCCGAGCAGGAGGGATAGCGTTTTTCTGGATCCTTCTGGATAGCCTTCAGGCAGATTGTCTCAAGGTCGATCGGTAGCTTAGGTTGCATTTGGCGAGGCGCGATCGGTTCATCTCGCAGCACCTGCATGATGGTTTCGTAAGGCTTGGGAGCCAAAAACGGGGGTCTGCCGGTGAGGAATTCGTAGAGCATCGCGCCAAGCGAATACTGATCCGTGGCGGGGCCAAGTTCATGAACCGCCCCTCTTGCTTGCTCGGGGGACATATAGCTTGGGGTCCCCATGATGGTTCCATCGCTGGTCGACTTCGACTCGTCAGCCTCTTCCTCGAGGTTTTTAGCGAGCCCGAAGTCGGTGATTTTCGGGACGCCTTCTTTGGTGAGAAGGACGTTCGCTGGTTTCAGGTCGCGGTGCAGGATGCCATTGTTGTGCGCGTACTGCATCGCCTCGCACAGTGTGATCATCAGCTTGGCGGCTTCCTCCGGACTGAGTGGCTTCCCATTGAGGTAGCGATCGAGGCTGGAGCCGTTGACGAATTCCAGGGAGAAGAACGGAAGGTTGTCGTATTCGCCGACCTCGAAGATCTGGACAATGTTGGGATGCTGCAGGTGGGCGACCGCTTTGGCTTCGATGATGAAGCGATCCAAAGCTTGCTCGGTGGCGTGAGCACCTCCGAGCACCATTTTGAGTGCCACGGGGCGACCTAGTTTGTTCTGACGTGCGCGATAAACGATACCCATGCCTCCACGTCCTAGGATCCCTTCAATCGTGTAGGAAGCGATCGTTCGAGGAGCTC
>JBJSWM010000141.1:0-20216 GCA_046085865.1 Pirellulaceae bacterium | reverse complement strand
TGCTACTCAAAGAAGACCCTTCGCCTTTGGTAGCAGGTAACGAACTAGGTCCCTGTCGCGGTTTAGGAGCTGGGTGATGGGGATGGCTAGTTGGTCGATGACGTCGTTGATTACAAAGTCTTTGAACGTATTGGGTAGAAGGCGGTCGTCGTAGACTGGCTGCACTGTGAAGGTTACCTCAGCTCCGACACCTTCTCGGGTCCGCTGCCCGGGCAGCACCGATACCGGGATTCTTACGAGGTTCAGGGAGTAGCCAGGCGCGTCGCTGATATCGTCTCCCTCGTTGATCCGCCGGAGTTCGTTCAGGTGGTCCAGGTAGCGTTTGAGTTGGTCGAGGTGCTCGATTTGTTCCAGATCCACGGCTTCAGTGGTTGTGCCGCCACTAGAGGTACTTGCTGTACTGGATCCGCTGGCACTCGACGAAGACGACCCCGAGTTCTGCTGCGAAGACGAGGAACTGGTGCTGCTTTCGGAGGAGGTCCCACCTCCGGCCGAGGCCGGACCCAGCGTGAGTTCGTTTTCAAGACTGGCTCGATCCACCACATAGGAAGAACCGCTGATGTTTCTTTCAAACTCACCGACTTCTTTGGAAAGTTCGTTTTCCACCTCGCGGCGGTACTTGGTCAGCCTCGCATCTCCCCAAATATCCGGTGTTTTGGGGACAACACTCCCCCACTGCTCCAGCTGATGTTCCAGCCAGTCAAGGTTCTTTGCCAACTCTTCCACTGCCGGATCGGAACGCGTTGCGGGTGGGTGCCCGTTGCGTTTGAGCGGCTTGAAGACTTTTTCAAGCAACGGCGATTGCGCCGTGGCAGGCCCGTGCAGAAGTGCTGCCAAACAGCTTCCTATCAACATCTTTTTCCAAAGATCGCTTGGCGAGGAGGTGCTCTTCATGATGGCCTCGAGGAGAGTATGTGACCGAATGAGTCCGCTCCATGGGAAAAGCCGAATGCACGGTAGCGGTCCACCGAGATGAGGGGAGTATCGGTGGGGGTGGGTTGTGCCGCTTGAAGCGATTATTCCTCTTTTTCATAAGATTCAGCCTCCCAATTCGTGCTGGGTAATTTAGGAGGTTTGTGATTCCTAACTGGTTTTGCAATGTCGAGAGCGATTTCTTGTTTTGTCGCCATTTCGTTGCAATACCCGCTGTTTGTCCGCTTTTGGGGATGGGGACAAAGGATGCTCGCAAGGCGTTAGAATTGATTCGGTAGGGACTAAGAGTGAGACCACTTTGGAAAGTGGTTGGGTTGTTTGGCCAGGGTTGGGCGCTATGTTTCCACCTTCTTCGACGCCGATGACGCCTCAGAGGCTGCTGGACCTGACCCGGCTGGCGATGGCCAAGGGAACATCGGTTTGGGAGGCCAACCGCCATGCGGTCGGAGAGGAGGTCTTGCGCAAGTCGACGGCGATGAAGCAGCCGAACTTCCAGGCGGTGCAGTCGTCGGACCTTCGCAGGATGGTGGAGCTTTACGACGCGGCCTTTTTTGATGGCGGATGCCTGGAGCTGGCAAGACGCGGGGGAATCGAGTTTCGGTGGAGTCGCCGGATGACTAGCGCCGGGGGCAAGACCACTCGATGGATGCTTCCCTCCAAGGATGGTCAGTTCGGTGGCAGTCGGTATGAAATCACCCTGTCGGCCGCCCTTCTCTATCAATCGTTTCAAAAGGAGGGGGAGCAGGTTAAAGTCTGTGGAAAGTTGTGCCGGACGCGTCTGGAAGCGATGCAGCGCGTGGTGGAGCACGAACTGATCCATCTGCTGGAGATGCTGGTCTGGATCGACAGCAACTGCGCGGCCAAACGATTCCAGTCGATCACCTCGTCAATCTTCGGTCACACCGAGCATCGGCATGAGCTGACGACGCAGCACGAACGAGCGATTCAGCATTACCAGATCCAGATTGGGTCCCGCGTTTCATTCGCCATCGAAGGGAAGCGGCTTTACGGGATCGTCCACCGGATCACGCGGCGAGCCACTGTGCTGGTCGAGGATGGGCGAGGCACGCAGTACACCGATGGCAAACGGTACTGCAAATACTATGTTCCGCTCCCGCAACTGCGTCGCGAATCCTGAACGACTTGGGAACGGAGGGCTGGTGCCCCTCCGCTGCTAGTGGGAAGATTCCTGACGATACGGAATCAAGCTCCGGCGACCCTTTCACGTGCGAACGTAGCCTGATGCAGTGAATCGAGTCGCCAGGAAGCTTCCTGCCTACCCGAGAGCCCTTGATCGACTGCGGGGAAGAAAAACCAACGGTAGACGTTTGCTTTCCCTAGTAGGCTCATGAGGAATGATTGCGTCTTCGAAGCCTAAGCGACTGGAAATAATCGTACTCGTGCTCGTCCTCACTGAAATGGTGCTCGTCCTCGAAAAGACAAGTTGGGACACTGGTCATCGAGTGCAAGAGCGAGTCTGTCCGCTGCGGCGGACGTAGAGCGAGAAATCAAAACAATGACTCACGAAATGCCCCGAAGAACCCTCTGGCAAAACGTGCTGTCTTATTTGAACAGGTCAATCACCCGTTTTTTCTGTTCCTTCTTCGTCGCATCCAGCAGCTCTTTCTGCTCGTCCACCATGCCTCGAACCATTTCCAATAGTTCATTGAAGTCCTGGATGTCGACGAGGTTCTTCAGGATTTCGGCTAGTCCGGCAAGGATCTGATCGGTAGCTGCCATCGCCTGATCCGCAGCTCCCGTAGCCATCCAGGCATCGCTTCCACCTTTGCGCAGTTGCTGTAGCTGGGTGTTCAATCGCTGGAAGGGGCCGGCAAGCAGGTCGTCGATCGGCTTTCCGATTTTCTCTTCCAAACGCTGCTGGCGGTCGATGCTGTCGATTCGGTTGTTGCGGAGTTCCTTTGCGATGGCCTGGATTTCCTTCCCCACGCCACTCAGCTCCGCATAGGATTTTTCCGCCTGAGCGGTTGCCTGTTGCAGTCTCAGGGACTGCATGGCGGATGGGTCGGACTGGTCTTCGGGTTGGTCTGTCGGCAGGGGAGCAGCAGGCTGAGAAGCTGCAGGCTGAGAGGCGGTGGCGTTCTGCATGCGGATCAGCACCCCCTGCATCTGCTCCAATTCCCCTTGCATCAGTTCTAGGCGCGACCGCATCGCCAGCTCGCGTCGTTCCAAGATGACCAGGAGGGCTTCGGGCGTCACCACCGCCAGTTGCACTGGTGTAGCGCGTCCGATATGGCTCTGCTGGGGAACGAGGTCGAAGTGATCCTCTGCGGCGAGTGTCATGGTGATCGAAGAGCCAACCTTGGCTTGGAAGGAGCCTTCTTGAGCGGTTTGACGGAGATCGAGCGATTGATCGAGTTGGCCGTTGGGAGGGAGAGGGACGGGGACTTTCCAGAGTGGATCTTCATTCTGCACCACTTCCATCCATTGATCGCGGAGCCCGTAGTCATCGACTGCCTTGAGCTTCATCGGCAGGATGGCATTCTCCGTGATCGCCGTTCCGATTCCATCCAGCTGGAGTTCTGCCTGTGGTACCGCGTCGCCGATCGCTGCCACGACGTACTGCTGGACTCGGTCGCTGCAAACCCCTTCGCGACTCCAGAGCCTGAGGTCGACTCGCGTCGTCTGGTCGATGGAACCGAGCGGGATACGGAAGGTTTTTCCTTCCCCCACCACCTGCTCGATCTTCACCATCGGTTCTTCGACTCCTTGAGTGGGCTGTGCGACTGCGGGATCGGGAGATCGTCCCGTGATCAGAAACTCCACACGATCGAGATCGCGATTGGCGGTGCCTACCAGTTGGACCTGAGTGCCTTGAGGCAATCGCATGCCTGGCTGGTAGCGTAGGTTTTCGGCGAGGAAGCTGGTCCCTGATTTCTGGAGATAGGAAGGGTAGGTGACTTCCAAAAGCAACTGCTGCACCAGGAGGCTATCGAGCACCTCGACGCGATAGCCCAACAGTCGTCCGTCGCCGGCGAAAGCGCTGAGATCGATTGGCGCGTCGATGGCATGCACTGGGGGGCCTTCTAGTGTGAATGTTTGACTTTGACCGGTTTGGGGAGGCATCCGTTTGAGCATGGTGCGGCCGCGATTGCCATCAGCTAGTCGATAGCGGAGCATGCACTGTTCGGGGATTTTTTTCGATTCGGGAAGCACCGATAGACGGAGGACCCCGCCCTGCCCTTTGGGGATCGCGACGGAATTGCCCTGAAAAGGGACTAAGTAGCGGGAGCGCTGTGTTTCGCTGGAAAATCTTGGAACTTCCAGCTCGATTCCATCCATCGCCATCTGCACCTGCCGGGGCCAAGGGACATTGGCAAGACCGATGAATCGCTGGATCCACTGGCCCGTCCAGGCGGGACGCCACGCGGCGGCGAAGAGGCTGGCGACAGTCATCAGTGAAAGGGCGGTAATCTGCCAGCGGAGTGGTTCCCAGCGAAGTACATCCGAAGCTTGGATGTTCTTTGCTTCTTCCATGGCTCGAGCCACGGTGGTGCGGCGCATCGCTTCACGAATTGCGGGATCGACAGCCGGTAGATCCTCGCGCACCTTGGCTGCATCGGAGATCGCAGGCTCCTGATCGGGTTTGCCCCCAGCGATCTGGATTGCCGTACTTAGAAGGCTGCCCAGCGATGGGAATCGCCTTTCGATCGCCAGCGCCAGCGAGGGCAACGACCAAGCGACTCGCCAACGATTCCAGCCGAGTCTCCATGCCAGGTAGGCGATGCCTCCCAGGAACAGGATCAGCATCAGCAGCCTAGCCCATCGAGGCGACTCATTGGCACCCCAGCGCGTGGGAAGGTAGTCGAGCCAACCGAGCAGCCAGAAGAGCGAGATCGACCAGAGTCCGATTGCGGCTAGGGTTTGCCAGGTGATGTAGTTTGCGATCTTGCGGCGTAGCAACACCAGTGGCGCCAGCAGCTCGCCAGGTGTCTTTTCTTCGAGAGCAAGGTCTTTTTCGTTCATCTAGCCATTTTCCGATCGATGCATTCGGTGTGTCTCTGTCTTCCCAGTAACCTTCGGCTCAGGCAAGTCGGTGGAGTCTTCGCAGCAACCATTCCAGGCCCAGGCAGCCGGCGATCATGGCCATCAGGAGCAGCATCCAGCGTTCTTGGAAACTGGGGTCAGGAGCCCCCGGAAGAAACTGCGTTTGGTCTTGCGATTTCAGCCCATCGATCAGGCTCGCTTGACCTGATGCGGCCGATTCGATCGCTGGCTGGGTACCACGGAAGAAGATGCCCGAGCTTCGATCCGCAAGGAGTTCGAGAAGGGGATCGTTTCGCTGTGGGCTTTGCACCTCCGTCGCCGGGACTCGGCCAGCAACCTGTTGGCTGAGCACCACGGGCTCGGAGATGGAGCCGAAGGAGAGCTGCAGGGTATGATTGCCTGGCTGTCGGATGACAAACTGTCCTAGGTAAACACCCGGCTGGGTGCTGTCGGGCATCGGGGATAAGCGAATGGTCTGCGTGCGTTGGTTGGGGTCGGCCAGCCTTGCTTCGACTGAAGGCTGGATCCAGGGTTGCAGTTGGGCATCCTTGAGGATCGCTCGCACGCTCACCGTCTCCCCGACCATCGCTTCCTCTTTATCCAGCAGCAGGATGCCACGGTTGCTATCCCTCAGAAGCCGTCCTTGCGACACCCACCTGACCAGCTTGGTGTAATAGGTATCAAACAGCCCTTCGCCCTGTTCGCGAAGTCGCCAGATTTCTCCGCTACCCTGAAAGACCACTCGACCCGCGCCAAAAAACTGGCTGGCTAGAAAAACTGGGAGCTTGCCATCTTGAGCGGCGGCGGGGTCGGTGAACAGGGCCAGCGTCTGAGCTCCTGGTTTGGGATCAAAGCTGGCGAAGTAGCTGTAGACACCACGGAACTGGTTCCAGGCGTTCTGAGCTTTCTGGGGATCTTCATGGACCTGGAGAAAATCGGTGCGAGCACCATCTTCGGTGATCTTCAGGGGCCATGCGGTATCGGCTTCGAACCGTCCCAACGATAGCAGTCGAAGACCTCGCGCGTTCAGGTCGACCGGACACAAACCTCGCAGGATGGTAGCGCGGCGATCGCCATTGCCTTCCGTGCCGGCCCAGCGAGGCGTGGCGACCGGACCTGCGATCATCACTAGGCCCCCAGCCTGCTCAGCGACCCATTGCTCCAGAGCCTCCAGTTGTTCGGTGCTAAGGGCCATCCAGTCGGTATCGAACGCCAGGATGCAGTCGTATTCGGAGAGTTGCTGGAGGGAGTTTGGGAAGGTTTCCAGCAGTTCTTGGGCCTCCTGGGACATGCCGGGAGATCCAGTTTGCAGATAGACATGGGACTGAATGGTCTTGTCGCGGAACAGCAGATTGCGGACGAACTGGTACTCTCGCGTTGGACCACCGGCGATGGTCAGCACTTTGCTTTTAGGTTCCACCACGCGGACGGAGGTATCGAGTCGGTCATCTTGGAGGTTGGAGTCTCCTGGCGGTGGCAAGCACTTGACTTCGTAGATCCACTCTCCCAATTCTGGCGGTTCGATTTCAAACTGCACTGGGGTGAGAGAGTCGGCAGCCGCCAGTTCGACCGGCAGTTCGTCGACAATGCTGAAATCGGAGTCGGCGGGGGAATCGGAACTGCGGGAGCGGCGCAGTTGAACCTGGACCGTCTTGCCGGCAAAACCTGTCGACTGAAGCAACGCGCTCAATCGGAACGGATCTCCCGGAAAGACTCGTTTGGGGGCATCGACGTCGACCAGTCGGACGTTGTTGGGCAGATCGCTGGAGCCCAAGCCGACGATGCGCAGCGGCACGCCAGCCAACGCAGCATCCGCCACGGCGGCTTCGGGATTGATGCCTGCGTTCGATTGGCCGTCGGTCAGCAGGATCATCGCTGCCAAAGGGTTGCCACGTTCTTGATCGAGGATCGCCTGCATGGCATCTCCCAGGCGGGATTGGGTGCCGACTGGGGCCAGCGCGCTAGTCCAGTCGATGGATGCCAGGTCCTGCGACTGGGATGGGTCTTTGGGGGACTTGGGTTGTGCCAATTCCTCCGTGGCAGGCATCGTCCAGTGCCACAAAGATCGGAGAGGGAATTGGGAGCCTCTCAGGATTCCGGTGCCTGCGATGATCAGGCCGCTGATCGCAGTCAGTGTCGCCGCCAGTAGCCAGCCGGCTTGCCTGGGGCTGGATTCCCTCGAACGACCGCGTGCCAGAAGTGTGAGCGCGATCACGAGGAGTCCGACTGTGATTAGAAGCGAACCGATCCATGCGGCCCAGGAAGCAGCTTGCCAAACAGCAGGAGCGTTTTCCGAACCGCCTGCAGGCTGTTTGCTGCGGTTCGCGTTGTCGCGGGGAAGAAGAGCGACTGGTAGAGGTTTCGGGGATTCATCGAACCGGTAGATGGCGACTTCGTGTTGCTGGTTGAGCGATGGAAGCCAGTCGCTGCCTTGCAGGAGTTTGGTTACCTCGTTGGCTCGCGATGCGCCCTCCCCACCGGTCGACCAGTCAGCCGGAAGGCTCATACTGAGCGACGTGTCGACCAGCACAGCAACCCGAGAAGGTTTCTGAATTTCCTCTTCGCTTCGTTTCTGCAGATCGAGGAAAAAGAGGAGCACACCAAGCCATGCTGCTGATCGTAGGACCAGCAGCGTCCACCGAAGAGGTCTTGGAAGTTCGGCGGTGTCTCGCCGCCACCAGAACACCAGGTACGAAAGAGCCGCTGCGATTGCCAACGCCAGGGCGATCCAGTGCCACCATTGATCGAACGACTCCAGTCGCATCCACTGAAGTGTGGTGCGGGATTGGATCTGGGCCAGCGGGAGTGGGGTCATCAGGTGGCTCCCTTCACGCTGCGTTTGGGGATGTGGTAGCTGGACCACCAGCCAAAGAACTGCTCGAGCGCCAGCAGTGCCAGTAGCAAGATCCACCAGGAACTTCGTCGCGATGCCGAGGCTTCGAGGGCGCTGCTGGCCTGAACGGCATCGGCTTTGCGGTATTGAATGGCCACGGGCCGAAGTCCCTCTTGCAGTTCTTCGGGGGTGACCTTCAGGGTGCTGCCTTCGCTGGAGCCGACCTGCTTTGCGAAGCTTCGCATTTGCGGTTCTCCTTCTAACGGCTGCAGCCAAAGTTCGACGATGCCAGGATGGGTGCTTGCCAGGGCAACGGACGGGCTGAGAGAAGGGTCGCCCGGCTGAATATCGATCGATAGCTGGCCTTCCCCGCTGGACTTTGCTTCCCCTTCGACGGCGACACGCCCCCCATCGCCGATGGCGGGAAAAACCACTTGGTAGTTGGGAGCGAACTGCAGGCTGTTGCCACGCCACGCCAAAGGCTCCAGTATCGACTGGCTGGATTCGGATTGGCGGAACGATCCTAAGTAGGCTGCCATTTTTAAGGAAGTGATGACGAAGGTGGGATCGCGAGGCCAATTCGACCACGCGTCGGTCCAGCCTCCCAGGTAGGTCAGCACCCGTCCGGCACCAAACGGAGAGTCGATTAGCAAGGGCTGTTTGTCGCGGGAGGTGGCGATGATGCGAGCCTGAGCGGGCAGCGGTTTTTGGGTATCGATCGCCACCCGCTGACTGACACGCACCATCCCGAGGGGATTGGAGTTGAGAGCCAGTAGGGACTGAAAAATCGCATGGGCTTCGATGCTCATGTCCGCACCTCCGGGAGCCCGTTCCCCATTCAGAGGCGAGGCATCCAGCGGTCGCACCGGTAGAAAGCCTTCGCCATCGCGATACCAGTTGCGATCGGCCGCTTGGTAGTCGAGCAGCGTCGCTTCTTCACTTCCCAGAACTACCGCCACTCCCCCACCACGATTCAAATACGATTCGACGTTGGCCACCGCCGCCACATCCAGCCTGGGGCAACCCAAAAGAAAAATCGCTGAGTAGGGATCAAGGTCCTCAGATGCCGCATCGCGCAGCCACGCTGGTTCCTTTCGCACGGTACGCAGCCCTGTCCTCGCCGGCCCCCCCGGTTCCAGTGCCGCTTCGAGAAAAAATCCGTTCTGCTGTTTTGGGTCTCCGTCGATCACCAGCACCTGCTTCCCTTGGTCCATCGCAAGGACTGCATAGCCGTGGTTATCTGTTTCGATGGCATCAGCCGCCAGCATCGCATGGAGCCCATGGTAGCCGCTGGAGGGGAAGACCACCTGGAAGCTCAAAGCCGTCGACTCCCCCGGCCCCAACCGATCGATCAGTTCCGGGGGAACATCTTGCACCTTACCGGAGTAGGGTTCGGCCAAGCGAGGAGCGGATCCGGCTTCTGCGGAATCGATCGCCTGAAGCCGCACCTGAATATCGCGGGCGACCGACGGGCCGGAATTGCGGACTTGCACTCTCACTTTCGCCGGGATTCCCGCTGCGAGGATATCGGAATCGGCAACGACCGATTCGATCGAGAGGTTTGGATGTTCCTCGTCGACGCAATCGATCAGTTCGATGCGAGTCCCTTCGGCGGCGAGCGATGCGATGGCCGGCTGGATGGCTTCTGGGGAGCCCCAATCCTTGCGGCGGAAATCGCTGACCACATAGACAATCCGCTGCTCATCGATCGCGATGCGAGGCACCTGCTGGAGCAGTTGCAGGCCAGCGACGGGACTGAGTTCCAGGGCGGTGGGACGCGTCGAACGAATCGCTTCCAGAAGCGGAGTGGGATCGGACGCGACGCTGGCAGCCAGAACATCGGCTCGCGCATCGATCGATGGAGCTGCGCCGGTCGATTGGGCTGGCCCGGTGGATTGGGCTGGCCCGCTCGATTGGGCTGCGCCGGTCGATTGGGCTTGGCTGTACCTCAGGACTGTGGCGTGATGGGTGCCTCCAGCAGCTGCCGCATTCTTCAGGAGGACTCCGACGGCGTCCCACGCTTTCTGGTAGGCGGAGGCGCCCTGCTGGGTATCGGACATGGAAAAGGAGTCGTCGACTAGCAGCAGGTGATGGGTCACCGACTGGCCAAAGAGACTGGCCCATCGGGCGTTGCTGATCCACTGGGCGCACATGGCTGCTAGTGTCGCCATGATCGCGATGCGACTGAGAAGCAGCAGGAGTTGCTTCATCCAGACCCACCGCTGATGCTTCCGGTAGCTTTCCAAAAGGAATTCCATCGCCGCCCAGGGGACTTGGCGGTGGCGCGTCCATTGGATCAGGTGGATCGCCAGGGGGACCAGCATCAACAGAAATCCCCAGGCCAGCGATGGAAAGACAAACTGCATGATCTCTCCCCTTGCTCAGCCTTTCTTCAAGTGGGCCAGTCGGGCCGCAAGGAAAGCCGTCAGAACCGCATCGATCGGTTCGCTGGTCCGCACCAGCCTGTAATCGGCTCGTAGATTCCCCGCCTGCTTGCGGATCGCATCGAGAAATCGCTGCAGCGATTCGAGATATCCATCGCGCAGTGCCTTCGGATTGCACGCCAAGGCGTCGGGGATCTCCAAGCCTTCGAAGCGGGTGGGGTCTTCAAAGGGAAAATCGAGTTCGTCGTCATCCAGGACATGGAAAATCAGAAGGTCGTGGCCCGCCTGGACCAGTCCTTTCAGCGTCTTGAGCGATTCGGCTGGGACTCCTAGAAAATCGCTGATGAGAACCATCAGCCCACGCTTGGTGAATCCGTCTCGAACTTCCTTCACCATTTTTTCCAAGCTGGTTTGGCCGGCGGGCTGGACATCCTGCAAGGAGTCGAGAATCGCCTGCAGGTGCTTGCGTTGGGACCGCCAAGGCAGGCGTCTGCGAATCTGGTCATCGAACAGCACCAAGCCTGCCGCATCCTGCTGGCGAATCACCAAGTAGGAGAGACAGGCGGCGATGGTCGATGCATACTCCATCTTATTGAGCGAGCCGCGCCCGTACCCCATGCTCTCCGAAGTGTCCAGCAGGACGCTGCAGCGGAGATTGGTGTCTTCCTGGTATTGCTTGATATACAGCCGATCCTGGCGTCCCCAGACTTTCCAGTCGATATGGCGCAGGTCATCTCCAGGCACGTACTGCCTGTGCTGCAGGAACTCGATCGACTGACCGAAATAGGGACTGCGGTGCATCCCGGCTAGAAAGCCTTCGACCAGATGCCTCGCACGCAGTTCCATCCGGCTGATCCGCCGGATCGCGTCAGGATGCAAAAATGCGTTGGAATCGGGCATCGCGCAGCAATTCATCCTGAGCGGTCGGGGTGGAATCGAGAATCTTCTGGACGATATCGTCGCTGGTCACACCATCGCTCTCGGCTGCAAAGTTGACCACCATGCGGTGCCGAAGCACCGGCCTAGCCAAGCTCTGGACATCAGAGACATCGACGTAGGGGCTGCCTCGCATCGCGGCTTTGGCTTTGGCTCCCAGAATGAGAAACTGAACCGCTCGCGGGCCCGCACCCCATCCCACCTGCTCGGTGACAAACTCGGGAGCCCCCGGCTGACTGACGCGAGTTTGGCGCACGATGGCCAGGGCGAAGCGGATGACGTTGTCGGAGACTTCGACACCACGAACAACCTGCTGCAATTGCAGGATCTCTTCTCCCGATACCACCGGCTCAATCGACTGTCCCCCGAGCGAGGTTGTTCGGCGAGCCACCTCGAATTCCTCGTCGAACTTCGGATAGTCGACGTTCACTTTGAGCATGAAGCGGTCTTGCTGGGCCTCGGGCAGGGGATAGGTTCCTTCCTGTTCGATCGGGTTTTGCGTCGCCAGCACAAAGAAAGGATCGGAGAGCGAGTGTTGCTTGCGTCCGACGGTGACGGTCCGCTCCTGCATCGCTTCCAGCAGGGCTGCCTGCGTCTTGGGTGGTGTCCGGTTGATTTCGTCGGCCAAGATCACGTGGGCGAACAGAGGCCCTTCCAGGAAGCGGCGTTCTCTCCCCCCGGTCGTCTTGTTTTCCTCGATGATCTCGGTGCCGGTGATGTCGGCTGGCATCAAGTCGGGGGTGAACTGGATGCGGCTGAAGGAAAGGCTCATCGTTTTCGCCAACGAGCTGATCATCAAGGTCTTGGCGAGTCCTGGCACGCCTTCCAGAAGGCAGTGGCCGCGACTGAGGATGCAGACAAGCAGTTGATCGATCACTTCGCGCTGTCCAACAATCACCTTTTCCATCTGGTGAAAAATCTTCTCGCGCGTCTGGTGGACCCTTTCGAGTGGGTCATCCGACGGACGTGCCATGCTGGTTCCTTTCATCAACGCGATCACGAGATCGCGGTTTCGGTTCGGTCTGGGAACTAAGCCTCCGGCCACTTTAGGCTACCGGCCATCAACAGTTGGTCTCTGCTGAAGCCCTCCGCCCACGGGTCATCTGCCGGCAGGATGGATGCGAATCGGGAGGCGGACTGCCATGCCACTTTCCCCTTTCCGCTCGACTCCATCATACGCTCCAGGATAGCTACCGGGCGCGAGGCAATGGTGGAATTACTGGAAGCTCGCCCGATTCCCCAAACTCCAGTTCTCCACGGCCGGGATTCTGAAGTGACGCGGCAGGGGCAGCCAGTGGGGTGCGCGCATGGACCATCCCAACCGGGCTGACGGGGGAGGGAGGCGTCTCTTGGTCCGTCCACTCGACGCGGAGCATCTGCCCGCCGAATCCAACCCAGGCGACCGATTCACTGGGGTGGACGCGGTGCGAGAACTGGGCACCCCGGGCCATCGGCAAGAGGTGGTTGGTGTAGACCGTTTGCCCGGTGCGGAGATCCAGAAGGGCGATCGAGGTGGTTTCGCGCGGGCCTTGATCTCTCGCCGGCCATTTGATTCGGCGGACCAGTACCATCAGGGGAGACTGTTTGGATTGCGCCAGGGGAAAGAGCATTCGGTAGCATTTGGCCCCACGCTGCCATGCCAGCTTGCCTTCGTCATCGAGCGCATAGATCGGCCCAGCCACCATGCGATACTGCGGATCTTTGGCGCTGGGGAAGACTTCGATGGGAGCATCGTAGGCATGGCTGTAAGGGAGAACCAGCCAACGATTTCCCATGCGGATCAGACGGATCTCCCGCAGTCGCTTTTCGGCAGTCGCTTGTTGCTGCGTCTCTATCCCTTTCTCAAAGTCCCAGAAGGTGATCAGACCCTGGGTATCCCACGCCACCAGGGCGCGCTGCTCTCCAATCCCAGCGATGGTTCCTGCAGCGAAGGTCCTCTCCAGTAAGCTCTTGCCCGAATCGAAATCGAACAGCTGAAATGCCCCCAGTGCATTGGGCTCCGCGCTTCTTTGATCCGCCAGAATGCGTCCTCGATGATGAGCGCGCCATTGCCAGCCTGCCGGCCAATCGCCTGCTAGGTCGATCGTCCCATCGCGACAGTCGATCTGGTAGCGTTTCCCCTCGCTGGAATCGACCAGTAGAAGTCGATTGCGATCCACAGCTCCCTGTGTCGTCTTCCCCTTCCATCGTCGACTCCATTGCTTTTCGCCGGTCATCCAGTCCCAGCAGACCAGTTCCTCCCCTACGAAACCAAAGATCCCTTGTTCGTTTGCACCCAGCAGGCGATAGTCGCGACCGGGTTTGCGAATTCGTTCGCCCCAAATCGTCTCTTCGATCCCAGATCGCGGGCCGCGACCTTCGACGAATGGATCTTCTTGGCCGAACGTTTGCCGCCAAAGAATCGCCTGCTCTCCTTCCGGCAATCGGGACGCATCGATGACCACCAGCTCCTGAGGCATTTCCAGGACGATGCGATGCCGCCAAGCGTAAGCTGCCGGGTTGAAATCCTGCCCTGCCCGCAGCTCAAACTCGATCGCTCCGATCAGAGTCTCCTGGCCCCAGGGATTGGACAGTCGTAGATCGTTGTTGGCCCATCGCAGCGACCAGCCATCCAGCAGGTCTCCTGGTTGCACCTCCAGGTCCAAGGGGATCCCGCCTGCCCCAAGATCGAATCTTCCTTCCATCGGTTCGACGATCACATGACCATTGGGCCAGTTTTCTGGCGACCGTTGCCACTGGATGAGATCTTCCTTGGACATGGGGTCGCGGGTCGGTAGCCTGGGGTCGACTTCTCTTTGGGGATCGATCGCTTGGGGATCGATCCCAAACGAACGCACTGCGATCGATTTCAGATCTTTTTGGAGTGCCTGTTGCGCCAGAGTTTCCCTGGCCCATGCGGCTCTCTTGGGTTCGGTGGAATCTTTCAGCCGCCACAGCAGCGGTTCGGCCAGTTCCCATTCTTCGATGGCCACCGCGTCGCGTGCCGCTCGCTCCAAAAAAGGCTCTGCCGGAGGCAGATTTCCTACCGCTCCGATCAGTCGCCGTCGCGTCAAGGGGGATTGCCGATCGAGTTTCCTTGCCCATGCATCGAACTGTCCCGCAAGTTGCTGTTGTTCATCGGTTCCAACCGATTCCCAAATTTTTTCGAATTGGCTGGCGACCCAACGGGGGTGTTCAATCATCCAGTCTCGGTCCAGCATCATCGTCCCTGGTGCCGACGGATCGGAGGGGGCGCTGCGAAGTGATTCGCCGGTGAGAGCCAGCATCCTTTGCCACGCCGAGTTCCACTGTTTCTTTTGCGTCAAGCCGCGCACCATCAATGTCCAGTAGGTGGTGCGATCGGGGCCTGCCGCCAAAAGTTGTTCATACGGTTCCACCTTCGGACCATACGTCTCGAAGTCGGCCTTCATGGCAGCCATGGCCACCTTCATCATCAGCCACTGCGAGGCCAGATCGTCTGGTTGCTTATCGAGCGATTGCTTGGCTTCGTTCATGGCGGTGGCGTAGTCGGCTTGACCAAGCGCCAGTTCGGCTCGTCTGGCACCGGCAGCAGCGCTTTGAGTCTCCTCGGGCCTCATGCTTTGCAGTTCTTCCGTCAACCGCTCCTTGAGCACGTACTGCGAAAGTTCCATCGCGCTCAGGCTCAGCAACCTGCCTCCCACACCGATCAAATGCCCCAGGCGTCCTTCCACTGGATAGCGATTGACTTCTTTCCCGGTATCCAGATCGATGGCGAGGATTTCCTGATTGAGGGTGGGCAGCAGGTATCGATTTCCTTGGCGAACGCCGCGGCCTGCCAATCGTTCGTTCGCACCCAGCATCATTCGCCACACCGGCTTGCCAGTCCTGCCCTCCAGCAATTGAATCGACCGGTCGCCCAGCACCAGTAGCTTGCCATCCCAAGCACCCGCTAACATCCGCAGTGCATCGCGAGCCATCGTCCAGAGAATTTTTCCTGATGCCAAGTCGATGCCGAAGAGGCCGTTGGCATCTGGTTCACAGGGGAGGAAATAAACCGTGCCATCAGCAACCAAGGGGGCGGTTTCGAGCGATCGAGGCGCGAGAGGATCCAGGCCGTCCCGAACCTGACCGCCGAAAACGTGCATGCGCTGCATCGCATTGGTGGAGCCACCATACCGCATGGCCCACCGGAGAGTTTCCGAAGTGGTGTCGTAGGCGATCAGGTAGCCGCTTAGCGTCGGTGCCAGGATGACCCCAGAATGGACTGAAGGCGTCGCACCCAGTGGGCGACGCATCGGATCGGATGCGATGGGGAGCAGGGAGTTGGCGACCAAACTTTGCGCCCCCTTGAACTGCCCTGTGACCGGATCGAGTTCCACTAATTGCACTTCGCCATTGATTTCGGCCAGCACATGAAGTCGGTTTCCCTCGATACATGGTGCACCCAGGAAGAATGCACCCGCCAACTCCTCCGCACCAAGTCCATCCTCTCCCCCAACTTCCCACTGGATGGCTCCCTGTCTGGAGATGCTCCAGGCACGCAAGACATTGGAGGTGGAGCGATCGATGCCCAGCATGGCTGCCTGCGCCCCATCGGCTGCCATCCGATCGGCTGCTTGGCGAGCCGATGTGCTGCAGACGCCGAAGACGCGTTGGCCGTCACTGCTGAGTTGTCCGGTGACCGAGTCGGCCCAGACGGATCGCAGCAGTGGTTCGGGGATACTGACCGATCCGCCATCCCCCATTGGCTCGAGGAGCGGATTACGGACAGCCCGCAGAGGAAAGCCTTCGTAGGGACTGTCCCAGATGATGCGCCCTGTTCGTTGATCGATCCCCAGTGTGCGCTGGTCGTAGGTTCGCACGACGACGTAGTCGCCGACCACCAAAGGAACGCGGCTGGGGTAGCCATAGCTTCGGTCATTGAATTGCTCCCGCATCACCGCCATGACGGCCTGGGAGTCCTGAGGGGCTGCATGCATCGGCAGATCCCACTGGACCAATGGAAGCACCTGCCCCACCTCGCCTTGACCATTGCCGTCCGCGCGGCCGTTGGTCTGCCACCATTGCTTAGCGGCTTGCCTTCCAGCCATCAGCGATCCAACGTCGATTTGGTTCAATTGCTGTCGGATGGCATCGCTGTCGCTTCCCCACCTCCAAGGTTCACCGTTCCAAGTTGCATCTGCATTGGCGAAAAGGTTCTGTGCCTTCATCCCCAGCTCGACGGCCCGATCTACCTGTCCTGACGCGCGCCACAGAATAGAAGTCCAGATGCCTAGAGCCGGGCCGAACTGTTCCCTTGCGGTTGGTTGTTCCATCAGCAATTCCAACCACTGAGCCCCCTGCTCCAGTTGGCCCTGTCCAATCGACCATTCGGCTAGCCACCAGGTGGCCAGCCTGCCTGACTGTGTGGATGGAAACCGATTGGCAACGCGCCGCATCGCCGCCGGGTCGACGCGCCGCAACGCCTCGTCGAAGGCCCTCTTGGCCGCTGCACCATACCGCAGTTCCACCACTTCGCTTCCCTCTTTAGGGAATGAAAAAAGCAGCTCGAGCGCAGCAGCCTTCAGGCTCTTGGTCGCAGGTGGATTGCCGTCGTTGCGTGGCTTCTCGTCAGTACCCTCCATCGATTCCAGAAAGAAGTCGCCTCCGGAGCCGTCCTGGGGGGGCTGATCTGCAGTGTCTTCCTCAAGCCCCAGGATCTGGCCGATCCCTAGAGAGGCTTCTGCCCACGCTCCACGCTTGGCCTGCTCCTTGGCCTCCTCCAGAACGGCGCGCAATTCGCGAGGTGCCAACATCAATTCGGCCGATCCATCGACCTCCATCCGCCCCCGAAACGGAACGCGCTGCGCTGGCAGTTGCGGAGATAGCATCGATACGAAGGCGAGGACTGCCAAGCAGTGGATCGCTGGTCGTTGTGACAGTTTCCCCAAGACGCGGCTTTTCATCTGGCATCTCCCAGGGCTCGTTTGTCGGTCCATCGAACCATTCCGTCGGTTATGGCAACCCACTGCGACACAACTTTGCCATGCTCGTTCTGCCGCTCGATCTTGCCAGTACGGCTCTAGCTATCCGCTTCTTTTGCATCAGCGGAAGCACTCCGCTGGGCCTAGACTCTTCGACGTTACTTTCGGACGGTTCCTGGCGTAAAGCCACAAGCCGTTTGGCGATTGTTCGAGGGCCGAATCGAAGCGGGGCCGTGAAGCCTTTGCCACACATCATCATCCGATGTGGGCATTTTCTTCTTTCCATGCATCGATACGGTAGTTGCTTGCCTCAATCGGTCCAGCCTGAAGCGTCGGTGTCCCCTTTTGCCAGATTGCCTTACTTGCTTGACCAATAGTCGAGGACCACTGCTTTCTGAAGATGCGGCTTCAGGACATCGACGAACGCCTTGTGGGCTGCATGCGGCAGATAGGCGTCGCGATCCTTCTCGCTGTGGAAGGTCACCAAAAAGCAGTGAGTCAGACCGTCGGCCAGGCCTTCGGGGCTATTGTTGACGCCGTACTCGAACGCGCGGATTTCGGGAATCTTCCCTGGCAGTCCGCGGAAGGCGTCGACGATCGTCTGAATCTGCTTTTCCGATGTCGCTTCCTTGAATTGGAACATCACCACATGCCTCAGCACTTTTTCATCCACAGAACTTGCCTCCATCTGCCTGGCTGCAATCGCCATCAAGGATGCCATCAGAATTCCAGCCGCTGCCATCCATTGGATTTGCTTCATGGTTGCCTATTCCTTCTGCTGTTTAAGGTCCCTGCCCCGCGCACCGTCGGAGCGTTTCCAAATTGACGATATCCCAATCCCTGCCATCCTCTGCGGGACCCTTCTCGGTCTCCAAATACATCGGGAGTTGGCAAAACAGGGGGTGGTGAAGAAAACGTTCGAATCCTTCGACCCCAATCGTACCATGACCGATATGCTCATGGCGATCGACTCGCGATCCACACCCCTTCTTGCTGTCGTTCAGGTGGACTGCGCGGACCACCCCCGATTCGCTCCACTGATCGATCTGGCTGGCCAGTTCTTCCAGTCCTTCAGGTTGGCTCATGTCATACCCTGCCGCATGGGCGTGGCAGGTATCGATGCAGACACCGACATGCATTGAGGGACCGGTGCGTTCGATTAGCCAGCCGAGTTGCTCCATGGTGCGTCCCAGGCAGCTGCCCTGACCGGCGGTGTTCTCCAGCAACAGCCAGCTAGAGGCCGGCATGACGTCGCTGGCGATCCTCTGGAGAGCCTTTGCGATGCGATCCAGCCCTTGCGATTCGCTGCTGCTGACAAAGGCTCCCGGATGCACCACCACGCCATCCAGTCCCAATTGTTCGGCTCGTTGCCATTCGATCACCATCGCAGCGATCGATTTCTCCCAGAGCGCATCATCAGGGGATGCTAGATTGATCAGATAGCTGGCATGGGAAAGCGGAGCTACAATCCCACGACTGGAAAGCGCCTGGGTAAATCGCTCCACCTCTTCCTGCGAGATCGGTTTGGCATTCCACTGATTGCTATTCTTCGTGAACAGCTGGACGCAGTCGCAGCCGATCTCCGCCGCCGCCTCCACCGCGCGGTAATAGCCACCGGCGATTGACATGTGCGAACCAAAACGGTAACCGACGCTTTTCTTCTTGGCCATCAAGACTCCTCCTGGCGATGAATCGGTCAACTTCTTCCACGCCGCGATGGCACTGAGCCCGAATGGTGTCGTATCACCCCCGACCCCGCCGGCCTCCAGGGGACAATTTGAGTGACTTGGAAGGCCAGTTCAGCAGGTTCGATGATGGGGTATGGGTCAGGATGGAGTGGAGGGATGATTGTCGGGCAAAAGGTAGATGAACGACTTCCCTAGCCGCCCTCCGTAGTTGCCGGCTGAGATTTTGCGGAGCCCGGGGGTGGAGCGTGCCGCATCGATTGCGGCATAGAGCGATTTGGCGACGTCCTCCAGGCTGCTTCCGTTGACGATGATTTCCATGATCGAACGGATACCGTTGGGCACCTTGCTCCGATCTCCCAGTTTCGACTTCAGTGTCGGGCAGAACTCGGCGTAGGTGCTGGCGATGAGAAACGAATAGCTGCTGCCAGCCTTGCTGGCACTAGCAGCGACACCGCCGGGAAAGGTCGTTACCGTTTCGGGCAAAAGATCGACTGCTGCTGCTGCCTTCTCCGCCGCCTCGATCGCCGACTCTTCGGTGGTAGCAAGGAACCAAAGATTGCCTCCCATGATCCCATCGCGATAGCCAAACCTTCGGCTGAGAAAGAAATCTCCGCCCATGGTCGGGATCACCCAGCCCTTTTGGCCGTACCGTTCCTCCAAGTACTCGTTTCGATCGCCAAAATAGGCGATCTTCCTCCCCAGCCGGAAATAGGTCTCGCTCTCCAGTGCGTTGAAGAGCCTTGCTGTGGGGCACGTCAGGACGTTTTGGCTCAATCGAGCCAGCATGACTCGCTCCAGATGCTCCACACGGTCCTTCCGAAATCTCGGGACATGGAACTGAAGGTAGGCACCGGGCCTCCCGTCGGGCGTTGATTGTCCAGCGGATTTGCCGTCGACCAACCGTTCGATTCCAGCTTCACAATCGCAAAGAATGGTGCTGCTGGCATGTCCTGTTGCCGCATGGCATGCTGCCAGAAGCCATTTGCTGTCCCTGGCGGTGACAAGGACACGACCGTAGATGCTGCGGAACGCTTCCGCATAGGTGTCCTCAATCTCAACCGGCATCTCTTCCTGATCGCTCATCAGCTCTCCTTCGCTCCTGGTACCGTGGCCTCGCCTCTAGACCACTGCACTAGGGGCAAAGCATTTCTGTTTCATCGCAACCGGGCACTCGTCTCTTTCTGCGCCGAATCCTTTTGTCTGGGAAGGGTTTGTTTGGAAGTTCAGGCTGCCGGTCTACCCTTCCCGACATAGACGCCCTTCTCGGTGACCACCTTGTCCATGTAGATGTCGTGGGAGGCGACCGGGATTTCGTCAAAGAGTTGGCATTCGAAGGCGAGAGCCACCAGAGGGGCATCGCTTCGCGCGTGCTGCAGCAGTTTGTCGTAATAACCTTTGCCGTGTCCGGTGCGACCACCGTTTCTGTCGAATGCGACGCCAGGAACCATCACCAGGTCGAGGTCTTCGGGTTGCAATCGCTTGCTGGCGACCTCTCTCAAGTCGGCTCGAGGTT
>JBJSWM010000140.1:0-1939 GCA_046085865.1 Pirellulaceae bacterium | reverse complement strand
TCTCCAGACAAGAAGTCTTTTTCATTTGCATACTTCACGCCACAAGAGCGGTAAATCACATCGTCCAACGCTTATTTGATCAGATCAAAGATTGCTTACCAAAGGCTGCCGCATTCGACGATGTGATTTCCCGCTCTTGTGGCGTGAAGTATGCAAATGAAAAAGACTTCTTGTCTGGAGATGGCGCAGCCCATGGTGGAGGTCGCTGGAATCCACTTGGAGTTCGTGCAGTTTATGGCTCGCTTGATGTAATTACGGCCACGAAGGAAAGCTATCAGAACCTTATAAATGCTGGCTTCAAGAACAAAAACATCAGGCCGCGAGTGATTGCAGGAGCGACCGTCAAAGTTGAACGACTCCTGGACCTTACAGACGCTAACATTCGGAGGAAATTAGGCTTCCGACTCGATGAGTTGTTGGATGAGGACTGGGAAGGAATTCAACTTGGAGGTGAAGAGTCCTGGACACAGGCGATCGGGCGAGGGTGTCGCGAGGCAGGGTTTGAAGGGCTCCTTGTTCCCTCAGCAAGAGACCGCCCGAAAGGGAAGAACTTGGTGATTTTTCCAGACAAATTGGCAAAAGGCAGCTCGCTCCAAGTCATCGCAAAGGAGGATCTGCCACCTCACCCATCGATGTGGTAGGCAACTAAACATGCATTTTTGCATGTTTAGTTGCTTGCCATATTGTCGGGTTGGCGATATGATTTCACAGGAGGACCATATGGCTACGAAATCGAAAAACACTAAGCAGTCTTCGATTCGAATTATTCCTATTCCTGGTTTACAAGGCGTCCGCGTTGTTCGAGTCAAGAACGGCGATACCAAGCTCGAGCTTAGACAAATGCTGGGAATGGCGAGAGAAGTTTTTGGAAGGCTTGTAGATGTTTCTACGCGAACCATTGCGGACGTTGAGGCAACTCAAAAGAAAGTCGAGAAACTTCGACGAAACTACATCGAAGTAAGTCGCCTTTGCGACGTACTCAGCGAAGTTGTCGATCGCGATTGCCTTGGAGAGTGGTTCAGGACTCCCAACGACGCCCTCGATGGATTCAAGCCAATTGAAGTTATCGAGCGCGGCGAAATCGACCGGCTCTGGGATTTGGTTTACCGGCTTCGCTCTGGAATGCCAGGATAGTGACCAGGAAAGGTGTCAGGTACCTTTTTGATACGATTCCACAATATCCGGCGCCGGCGAGGTCAGTTGCAGCATACTCCCGACGTAGCTGTGGTCGAGGTGATGTCGGCCGACAAGTCGGATCCAGCGTCGCGGGAAGGCAGTCTGTACCAAGCCCAGACTCATCTCGACGCTGCCGGAAGCGACATTGAGATCCAGGAAGTAGCGGCAGATAAGGGATATCATTCGACAGAAGTCCTGAGCACACTTTCGGACCAGACGAACTATCGGACCTACATTCCCGAACCGAAGGTTCCGGGTGGAAGGAACTGGAGTAGATACAGCAGCCAACAGAGGAAGGCGGTGGTCAACAATCGCAGACGAGCCAGAGGGAAGAAGGGCCGGAAGCTACAGCGGATGCGCAGTGAGCAGGTGGAGAAGACGTTTGCCCATGTGCTGGAGACGGGCGGAGGCAGACGCTGTCGACTCCGAGGGAAGGAGAAGATCCAGAAGCGTTACCATCTGATGACAGCGGCGTACAACCTGGGGGTCATCATGCGCAGGCTGTTCGGAATTGGTACTTCGAGAAGCCTACATGGGATGTAGCGGGCGATTTTCGCCCATTTTTGGGTGGCTATAAAGGCTCCCAGACGCCTCAACGCGCTTCTTGAAGCGTTGTTGCTTCCCGAAGAGCGATTCGGCGCTTGCTGGCATAGATTCCTGACCGAAATCACAAGACCGCGTCGCTCCGCCGAAATCTCCATATCTTCAACGGGCTGCTAGTCTGGATACCTCGTGTAGAATGTCGATGGCTTAATAGCGATGT
>JBJSWM010000139.1:0-4981 GCA_046085865.1 Pirellulaceae bacterium | reverse complement strand
CTGGATTGGGGAGCAGCTTGTCTCGTGAGGCAGAATTCATCGCTCGATCCTTTCAAAGCTTCGTTCCTCTTGCTTGAAGAGAGACAAACTACTTCGCCGATAGGATTTCGTTGCCAAAGACCATCGTCTTAGGATCTCTGGGTTCATAGTTTGGCCAAGTTGGAAGTCCGGAGCTATTGGGGTCTCCGTCCCGCATGAAGTGGATCCAATAATCCATCATTGCCTCGCTGATTTCCCTCCCTTGCTTGGAGTCCTCTACCGGCTGGGAATCCTCTGCCCGGTCGCCTGCTGGCGGACGGTTCCCCCCACCTCGTCGCGAACGAACTGCATTTCGAGCAGTCTCTTCGGTGCGAAAACCGTACTGTGCTGCGATCGATTGCCCGATGGTTCCGAAGGAGTAGGCGACACTTTCGCCATGCTGAGCTGCAAAGCGACTGGAGCGGGCTTGAGGAGGGACGAAAGTCAATTGAAACATCCAGACCTTTTGTCCTGCCCGGACCATTTCATCCGCAAGCCTGCGCTGAAACCCGAAGGCGCCACCCGTCGCCACTTCGTCCCCGAACTGTCTGGCTCCCGATTCCCCGTTGGCCGAGCCAATCAAGACAGGGATCCTGGCCTGTCTTGATTGCGTGAAGGTTTCCTCGGGCGAACCCGTTACCAGACGGCCATCGATGATGGGTTTGACCGGAAGGTTCCATTCTCGAATTGAGCCGACGCCAACCGCCACTTGGTCTGCTGCCACTTGCCGCAATTGGGCCACGGTCGCCGACTGGCCAAGCCCCATTTGCTGAGCAAGGCGTTGCCCTGCCGCTTCTGCTTCGGCAAGGTTCTGGATATTTCGGATGCCGCCACTGCTGTGGATGATCGCTTTCTGAAACAAACCCGTTGCCTCTGAAATACCCATCAAGAACAGGCAACTGGTCCCACCTGCAGAGGATCCAGAGATGGTGACATTCCCAGGATCTCCACCGAACGCTGCGATATTCTCTTTGGTCCACTTTAAGGCGGCGATCATGTCCAGCAAGCAGTAGTTCCCAAGTGGTTCGTCGGGCTCACTCTCCGCCGTCAGGGACGGATGGGCGAAGAGTCCAAGAGGACCCAGCCGATAATTGATCGTCACGACAACGGCACCTCGTCGCGCCAGTTCGCTGCCATCGTATCGGGGCTGGGCTCCCGAGCCCTGGATGAAAGCACCGCCATGAATCCAGAAGAGAACGGGGAGTTTGGATCGGTCTGTCGCATCAGCAGGCGTCCAGACATTGAGAAAAAGACAGTCTTCGCTTTGCTGGCTGCGAGGCGTGAAGGCTTCACTCTGGAGCGCTGGCGGTCCAAAAGCGATGGTTTCGCGGATCCCGTTCCAAGGCGCCGGTGGCATCTAGTCACGCCAGCGTCCAGCTCCGATCGGTGCGGATGCATAGGGAATCCCTCGAAAGATTCTCACCCCCTCCTTTTGCTCGCCCCGTAGTTGACCGGTCGCAATCCGGATAGGGTCTGTTCTGGAGGCACCAGGAACCTGTCGGCGGCTCTGCGATTGCTCTTCCATCGGTTTGTCGGAATCAGCTGGAGCTTGTTTGCTACCGGGGATCATCCTGCTTCCTGAACGGCCAGGGCGATTTCCGCTTGGTGTCGGAGTGCCTGACCGACCCGCCTGACCTTTTCGTCCAAGCTGGTTCTTCAATTCGCTGAAGGCGGCAAACTCCGCCTGTGTCAGCGCCCCATTCTTGTCGGCATCCAGTCGATCAAACAAACGGTTGGCAAGCTCTGGGCGGGCGGCAAAGGCAGGAGACTTTCCGAATTGACGACGGAATGCCTCTCGCGAGATTGTCTCCGCATCACCTGCAAGCGATCGAAAGTCATCGGTCTCCGGCTCTCGAACGGGGAGGTTCTTCGTATTCGATCGATCTTCAGTGGAGGACTTATCAGCGCCTGCAAGATGCTCCCCGTCTGACTGCAGGGCCTTTTCGGGAAGGGTAGGCTCGCTTCCCAAATCCTGTCGTGCAAACTGGCTTTCAAAAAAGGCGACGATCGTCTGTCTCGCTTTTTGTTCTTCGGCCGCTTCTTCTGGACTCTTTTGGCCGCGAAGATCGCGAGCGGCGCTGACGGTGCGCGCCCAGTAGAACCCGTGAGGGCTTTTGTCGGCAGTGTAGACTTGAACCTGCTTGTTCGCCGCCTGCATCTTCTGAATCATTGGTTCGATCAACGCGTGCGGGGCTTGGTCATCCCCGCGACTGGTGATGAAAAGAGTTGGGATGACAATTTCATCCGCATTCGCCTCGATCGAATGCTCGGCGATGAACGCCAACGCCTGTTCCCTGGTCATCCCGCGTCCTCGTTGCATGCCGTTGAAGATTCGCTTGCCATTGAGAAGTAGGTCTTCCCTGGCTTTGGCGGGAACCAAGGAGAGTGGTGGAGAGTTGGGATCGCCAGTCATGTAGACAACAGGATCAGTCATCCAAGGGGAACCGACCGCCACGCAGAGGAATTCATCTCCCATTTTCTCGGCGGCGACCAGTGCCAGATGTCCGCCGTGACTTCCGCCGACCACCCCGACGCGCAGAGGATCGATTTTGGGGAGTGTTTTGGCGAAGCGGATTCCCGCGACGACATCTTCCTGTTCCATTCCAAAAAGGGCTCCATTGCCGGACCGATAACTGATCGCCAGAATGGCCCAGGGCTGTTCGTTCAAAGCGGAAACTGTCGGGGAGAGATTGTTTGGCGCGGCCATGGTCCGAAGGTAGCCAAAGTCGCGATTCCCCTGGCCGCCATGGATCGTCACCAGCACTGGGAAAGGTCCACTTCCCTTGGGCATCGAGAGGACGCAGGGGATCATCTTCCCGTCGCTGGAAGGGTATTGCATTTCGGTGATTGTGCGATCGCCAATGGTTGTCGGTTGGCCGGACGGAGTCATTGCACCTGGCTTGGCCTGCATCTGCCTCATCTTGTCGCGAACCGCCCGCCGTTCGCCATCATCGATCTGACCATCGCCATTGGTGTCGAAACGTTGGAGCAAGGAGGGATTGGGACTGCCAGATCCCTCACTTGGGCTCTGAGCAAAAACGACGGATGCCCATTGATGGAGTATCGCGAGAAGTAAGACCACCCAAATAGAAGTTCGCACAGCAAAGACCTTTCTGTTGAAATTCAACGAGGCCACTGGGACACCCGCAGTCGTCCAAGAAATTCCCGCAATAAATCGGCTCGATCTCCACGAGGGGATCGGTGGTCTAGGATCGGTGCATCGGGCTGCAGGTAAGACGGAATATCGTAGAGGGTATTGGCAGCAAGTTTCGTTTCGATCCAGTCGAAATGAACGATCGCAACGACTCGCCCATCTCTGACCCGCTCCATCGATACGCGCCGTACCATCGAGGACTCGCGTTCGATCTCGATTTCGATTCTTCCGTACTTCGATCGCTTGATCGCCGGTCGCACGGTCGCCTGGATCGTCTCAACTTCTACATCTTGTCTGCGATAGGTTAGATCGTAATCACGCAACAGCGTTTGAAGCAGGGTCGGAAGGTCCAACGTGCGAAGGTCACATACCTCTTCCAGAGATTCGGGAATCTCTCGCGACCTGAAAACTGCTGCTGATGCGCCGTCGACAGTGAACCAGACATCACCTGACGCGTCTCGCCCCCAAGCAAGTCGTTCCTCGGAATGCTCAAATCGCTGCACGAATTGGTTGCCTCGGACCCAGAGATTGGATGAGTTTCGATCGTTTCGCGATCGGAGCATCTGCAGGCGCAAGGCATTTCGGCTCTCGACATGAACCCGATAGTGTCTATCGGCGATCGGTTGACAGGTAGCCAGTGCCTTCTGCACAAGGAAGTTGGCGGATGCCGATGCGCTACGTGGCCATGCGATGATCAATATTGCAAGGCTAACTGCCGTGACGGCCGCTGCTGCCAAAAGCGAACGCATATGCCAGCGACGGGATGGATCGATCTTCGCTGTTTGGGATTCGGTGGAACGCAGGTCGGTGATCGTCTTGCCAAGCCATTGATGCAAAAGCGCGCGATCGGCCATCCATTCGATGGCTCCTGATGTTTCGGCAAGAAGTCCATGAAGTGTTTCCGATTCGTCCTCTGGAAGATCTTCGTCCAGCCAGCGATCGATGAGCTGCCTGAGATGTTCCGACAAGGGTTGCTGCATCACCGCTCCACCTCGCTTGCAAGCCTTCGTTGAATGCACTCTGCCAGGGCTTCGCGGATACGAAACAAGGTGACACGAACAGACGCGGGGGTCGAACGCAAGGTTTCGGCAATCTGTTCGATCCCAAGCGTCTGGTGGTAACGCATGTTCAGAAGTGATCGCGATCGATCCGGCAATTTTTCCATGCAATGCTCCAGAGCTGCCAGTCGACCTGATCCGTCGTCCCGTCTTTCGATCAAATGGTCTGCCAATTGCCGAAGCATCGTGTCATCCATCAGGGTTTGACGGCGTTGCTGTGTCCGATAGAAATCGATGATGCGGGATTTGGCGAGCCATAATACCCAGGGTAGAAACGGACGAGTGGCATCGTAATCATCGAATCGCCTAGCCACCGTCAGCGCTACCTGCTGCAGAACATCTTCTCGGTCCACTGAGGAACGGATTGCTGCAGCGATGTATGCGCGGACCGATGATTCCGCCGACATCCAGCATCGAGTCATCTGCTCCCGAATTTCCCTCTCTTTCTCGGTACTCATGCTGGGAATGCCGATCCAGGGCTCGCTTCGTTAACAGAGAAATTTTTTATTTGACGTTTCGTATCCAATTTGTTGGCTGGAATTTTAGTGATAGAAAAGTTCTTCCAGAGCCTCTGGTATTCCAGTGATGGCAAACGTGCCGGCTGGGCCTAGGGCCATCTGTCGCAATCGCATTGCCCCTCGTCCTCCAACCCCCTCGGTGCGCCTGAGGATCGGTGAGAATTTTTTATCTTTAGCTGGTCGAGGAGAGGATCTCACCGAGGCACAGTGCCACAGAGATTCGGGGAAATGAA
>JBJSWM010000138.1:0-36390 GCA_046085865.1 Pirellulaceae bacterium | reverse complement strand
CAGCTCGGGAGCTTTTTCCTCGTTGGCGGGAGAAGATGGAGTTGATCCGATCGGTGGTCGCTCAGATGGTGATCGACGGGGAATTGGAGGCGACGCAGCGCGGGGAGTTGGTGGATGTGGAGACGGCCAAGGGGCCGATTCGATTGCGCTTGCCTGGACCGGCGCTCGGAACTTAGTCGCCGCCAGTTGGCGATACCACCAGGGTAGGAGTTCAGAAAGCCGAAGTTCAGCAGGGGCTGGGAAGGAGATCGTTCAGGTGGGGCGCACCGAGGATTTGGCTTTGATGGAGTCGATGGTGGAGAATGTGTCGCTTCGTCGCCACATGCTGGCGGTGGAGCAGGCGATGCGCTGCTACGCGCAGAAGCTGGGGGAGGATGTCGAGCGATGGGGGCAGGTTGGTCTGCTGCATGATTTCGACTACGAGCGTTGGCCGACGGCTCCTGATCACCCGCTGCAAGGCAGTGCGATCCTGCGAGATCGTGGCTATCCGGAGGAAGTGATCTACGCGATCCTGTCGCATGCCGATTATCTTGCCGATCGCTATCCACGACGATCGCTTCTGGACCGCGGCCTTTATGCCTGCGATGAGCTGTGCGGGTTTCTGGTTGCTTGCGCCTGGGTGCGGCCGGAGCGACTGGAGGGGATGCAGGTGGCAGGTGTGCTGAAGAAAATGAAGACCAAAGGATTCGCAGCGGCGGTCAATCGCGACGATATCGTGCGCGGGGCGGAGGAGTTCGGGGTAGCGCTAGAGGAGCATATCGCCACCTGCATCGAATCGCTTCGGCCAATCGCCGGCGCCCTGGGGCTAGGCCACTCGCCCTCCGCTTGAGCGGACGGGATGGATTCGCGATCTACGTTCGCTTGAACATGCGGTCGATTTGGTCGCAGGAGAAGACCAGGGCCGTCGGGCGTCCATGGGGGCAGTGGTGGGTGTCCTGATAGGCGTGTTGCTGGGCCAGCAGATCGGAGACCTCTTCATCGGTCAGCGGGTCGCCAGCCTTGATGGCGGCTTTGCATGCCCATTGATGTAGCATGGCATCCAAAAGATCGCGCGGCGACGGAGCTCGGCCACCGGCAACCAGCGGCTCTAACGCCAACCGCAACGCCTCGGCGGGGCTGACGCGGGTCAGCATGGCAGGGTAAGCCGAAACCAGCACCGTCTGGCTCCCGATCGACTCGATCTCCAATCCCACCTCGGCCAGCACCTCCTTCGACTCGCAGGCCAGGGTCGCTTCGGCTGCCGTGAGGGTGACCGGAAGAGGGACCAGCAGTTTTTGTCGATCGAGTCGTCCGGAGTCGACACGCGAGCGGAGTTGCTGGTAGAGGATGCGTTCGTGCAGGGCATGCTGATCGATCACGATCATGCCGCGGTCGTCCTGGGTGACGATGTAGCGTTGGTGGATCTGAAATCCGCGAGGTCGAATCGTTGGTGGGAGCTGCGATGCTTCAGGCTCCCCGGTCACTCCCTCAGGACTCCATGGAATCGCATTTCCCGGAAGGGGCATGGAAGGCGAGGTCCAGGAGCCGGTTCTTACGAGTCGAAGAGCTGGTTGGTCGTTCGCTGGATGACCCTGCGCGGGATGACCCTGGGTTGGTGGGCTGTGGGCCGGATGCGTCGGGGAGAACGCGTCGGGGAATGGGCGGAATGGCGGGTCGGTAACTGGAGATCCACTTGTTGCATGGCTGGAGGGCCACGCGGGACTGGATGGCCAGGGCGGGCTGGACCAGGATCCTGGAGTTGTGGGAGCTGGCGGGAGATGGACTTGGGCCCCGGAGGCGGCTGGGAAAGCGCCTGTCTGCTGTGGAACGGCGGGGTTGGGCCAGGGCGCCGACCGCACGCCAGTTGCGGATGCCGCCTGGCCACTGGAAGGCTCTGCCGAACTTCTTGCAGCTCCCATCGCGTCGTTCGATGACGCCTCGGTGGCGCTCCCTCGAGCGGTCAGGTCGGAGCTGAGGAATTTTTGGCGAATGGCATGAAGCAGTTGGCTATAGAGTTTGCCACCATCGAGAAACCGCACTTCGGCCTTTGTCGGATGGACATTCACGTCGACTTCGGTGGCCGGCATCTGAAGTCTCAGGAAGCAGCAAGGAAAGCGGCCGACCATCAGCAGCCCACGATACGCTTCGCTCAACGCATGCTGCAGGGAGCGGTCGCGGATGGGGCGGCCGTTGAGGAATAGGTACTGCAGGCGGTTGTTGCTGCGGGAGACGCTGGGATCGCAGACATAGCCTCGCCAGTGGAACTCTCCTTCTTGATGGTCGATCGGGATCAGGCTGTCGGCGACTTCATCGCCAAAGAAGATCCGGATCCGTTCAGACCAGCGCTGGGACTGTGGGAGGTCGAAGAGGTTTCTTCCCGAGGAAACTAGTCGCCAGTGGATCGTTGGATAGGCGAGCGCCATGCGGGTGAAGGCTTCGGTGATGTGGCTGGTTTCGGTTCCGCTGCTTTTGAGAAACTTCCTTCGCACGGGCGTATTGAAGAACAGGTGCCGCACTTCCATCGTCGTTCCGACCGGTGCAGCGCAGGGGCGGATCGGTTCGCACTCCCCGCCTCGTACGGTCAGTTCCGATCCTTCCGCTTGCTCGGCCGTCCGGCTACGAATCAGCAGGTGGCTGATTTCGGCGATCGACGCCAGCGCCTCCCCGCGAAACCCCAGCGTCCGGACATCAAAGAGGTCATCGGCCGACAGCAGTTTGCTGGTGGCGTGTGGCGCGATGGCCAGTGGCAGCTGGTCGGTGGCGATTCCACAGCCATCGTCGGTGATCCGAATCAGCTCCAGCCCCCCCTGCTCCAGCGTCAATTCAATCCGTGTCGCCCCGGCATCGATGCAGTTCTCCAGGAGCTCCTTGACGACACTGGCGGGTCTTTCGATCACCTCGCCGGCCGCGATCTTGTTGATCAGGCTATGTGGCAGCCGCTGGATGGTGGGCATGGAGCAGTTCTCAGGTTGACTCGATCGGTCAGGAACCTCGCCAGGAGAGGAATCAGGAATTGTCGCCCGTTGGTCGCGTTAGGCAACCCGTGAGCCCTCGCATCAGTCGTTCGGATCGTCTGCATCCAGGGAGCTGTCTGGGATGGGCAGTCCGTCGGTGGAGCCTTCCTGACGGTAGCGATCGAGCTTTCGATAGAGGGTCCGGGCTCCAATACCGAGGACGCGAGCTGCTTCTTCGCGGTTGTCGTTGGTCCGTTTGAGCGTCTCGAGGATGGCCCATCGTTCGATGGCGTCTAGGGGCTGTCCGATGAGCGATTCGGGACCTTCCTGAGATCGCTGTGGTGGGGGCGAGGGGATTGCTGGCATTTCACCCGATTGGGTTCCCAGTTCAATCAGCTCCGGGGGTAGATCGTCGATATCCAGCAGGCTGTCGGCATCGAGCACCACCATGGTTTCCACGAAATTTCTCAACTGACGAATATTGCCGGGCCACGGATAGGCGTAGAACAGCCGAGTGACCGCCTGGGAGAAGGAGCCGGCTGGTTTGCCATGGCGTCGCACGAACATTTTGCGGAAATGTTCCATCAACGGAATGATGTCATCGCGACGTTCCCGCAGCGGTGGGAGGTGGACGGTGACCACCTTGAGCCGATAGAAGAGGTCGTTTCGGAATTGGCCGCTGGCGATCATCTCTTCCAGGGGCCGATTGGTGGCGGAAAGCAGTCGGACGTTGACCTTGACCGACTTGTTGTCGCCGACACGAGTGATCTTATGCTCCTCCAGGACGCGAAGCAGTTTGATCTGGGTGCTCATCGGCATATCGCCGACTTCATCAAGGAACAGTGTCCCTCCGTTGGCATATTCGAAGGCCCCTTCACGATCATGGATCGCATCGGTGTAGGCGCCTCGGACGTGCCCGAACAATTCGCTTTCGACTAGATTTTCCGAGACAGCTCGGACATTTAGTGCGACCAGGCGCTTCGCCTTGCGTGGCGAATTCTGGTGAATGGCTCGAGCGATCAATTCTTTTCCAGTGCCGCTCTCGCCGGTGATCAGCACGGTGGCATCGGTCGGAGCGATGCGTTTGATCCGGTCGATCACCGTCTGCATGCTCTGGCTTTGGAAGATGATCCCTTCGTAGCCGAATTTCTCATCGAGCCGTTGGCGCAGCTCGGTATTGGTCTGTTTCAGCCGCACTGCCTCGATCGCCTTAGCCACCACCGCGCGCAGCCGATTGGGTGTGATCGGCTTTTCGAGGAAAGTAAAAGCTCCCTGCTGCATCGCCTCCACCGCCTTGGGGACGGTGGCATGTCCTGTGACCATGATCACTTCGCATTCAGGGAGCAGCCTTCGGCAGTGGTCGAGCATCTGCATGCCGTCGACATCGTTCATCACTAGGTCGGTGATCAGGATATCGTAGGCGTTCTGATCGAGTCGTTGCTTGCCTTCCGGTCCGCTGGTGGCCACCGTGCAGCGATACCCCACGCGTTCCAAGCTCTCGGTCATCGCGCGGGCGTGCGCCGGGTCGTTGTCGACAATCAGCAGGGAATAGTTTTTTGCATCTGCCAGATCGGACGAGCTGGATTTGTCCCCTTCGCTCATCGATTGCCTCCCAGTACCAAGCGATTTCGTGCCAAGCGATTTTCTGCCAGACGATTTTCTGCCAGACGATTGATTGCAGAGGTCCCCGATCGATCCGTCGCTCCGGACCGATGATGACGTGATCGGATCCCTCAATAGTTGTTATGATAGTCCATCGGGCAGGGAGTCTCCGAGGGGTCGAGGCGGGGCTTCCGGCAGCTTAGCCGTCTGCGGGATTCAGCACCAAAAAAGACTCAGGATGAAAGACGCGAGCATCATGACTACGGTTTGCCGAGGGGTTCGAGGCGCGACCACGGTAGAAGAGAATTCCAAAGAGTCGATTCTTAAGGCAACCCGGCAGCTTTTGGCCTTGATGATCCGCCGCAATGAAATCCGATCGGAGGATGTCTGCAGCGCGATCTTCACGCTGACAAAAGATCTCAATGCCGAGTTTCCGGCGCTCGCAGCCAGGCAGATGGGGTGGCTGGAAGTGCCGCTCCTTTGCGGCTACGAACTGGAGGTCCCTGGTTCGTTGCCGCGGTGTGTGCGGATCCTGGTCCACTGGAACACGACGCTGCCTCAGCATGCCATCCATCATGTCTACATCCATGACGCAATGTCGCTCCGGCCCGACCTCTCCAAATTGCCCCCGGTCGACTGGGAGGAACTGGAAGCGTGGATTGGTGAGCAGATGCAACCGCGACGCTAGAGACCCGTCCGATCGATTGAGCCATTTTCTGATTGGATACCGAGGCAGCGATGCAGTGGATTTGGGAGGTCTCGTCCGAACCAACCCGGTGGTATGGCGCCTGGCAGGTAACGCGCGGCAGGTCTCTTCTCCAGGACCAGGTGGCGCAGGAGGATCGGATCGGTTTCGAGGAAATCGATCGCTTGCTGCCACAGGAAGCCCGTGAGGCATGGTGGAGCGACTGGATCGCCGAAGGGGCGTCGCGGACGGCGGCCGAATTCTCCCCCGCTTCCTCGTCCTATGTTTCTTGGTCCAGGTGGATCCATCCCTCCATCGACTCCCAGTCGCTGATCGACCGAATCGAACAGAATGGGGCTCGAAAGGGTGGCGAGGCGACTGAGCGTCCATTGGAGTTGCGATCCCGGCCGATCCGGGAATTGTGGGATGGATATGGCCGTGCTCTGGTGCGCCGAGTGGAAAGGGGGGCGGGGTGCTCCGTCGGGGATCGACCGGTGCAAGTCTGGTTGCTGATGCCCCACACCGGCGGTGGAGGCTGGGCTTCGATGGTGCCCCATTGGACCCGCATCGATCAGACCCATCTGGCCGACCGGATTGCCTGGGAAGCGATGCTGACCAATTCCAACCCGAAGCTTCCGGAGTTGCTGAGGCTGCTGTGGCTAGGGATTCAGCCATCCCTTTGGCGTCAGGGGTTGCCATGCGTCCGCCACACGCAGACCCTTCACGACGTGCGCCTGACCCGCGATTGGCTTCTTCTGGCGGCCGCCGCTATGGTGCCTATGGTGCTGGAGGCGGGCGAATCGCTGGAACTCTCAGGGCCCGCCGGAGAATTGCTGGAGCCGGCACTGGCGGCTTGGTGGCCGCCCGCATGGGAGGAGCCGTTTCATTCGGGCGATCGATCGCGAGAACTTGCCATCGGTCGACTGGCCGAATTGGTGCGAAAATTCTGGGACCGCCAGGGACCAGGGGGCTGGATCCCCTGTTGCCAAGCGATGATGGCCGAACCCTCGCCTGGTTGGCGACCGCCTTCCGGGTGGTGAGGGATTGTTGGATCGCAGCGGCTGCCATTTTTTTGGCATGATGATTGCACCCTGGATGATCGGACAGGCGCCGGGTCGTTGGAAAAGGAACGGCAGCAAGTGAAATCCGAGAGGCTGCTAGGTCGGCTGGATACAATGTCGAGTGGATTTCAGAGGTGCTGCCGCGGAGGCAAGTGGCAGATCGACCGAGTGAACTAAAGCAACAAGGGCTGGCGAGAGCATGTTTATCTACGATCCGGTATTTTTGCTGATGCTCTCCCCTGCCCTTCTCTTGGCATTTTTTGCGCAGTGGCGGGTCAGTCAGTCGTATGCTGAAATGTCTCAGGTACCTGCTGGCATCAGCGGGGCGCAGGCGGCCAGGCAACTTCTGGACGCTTCGGGGCTTCACGACGTCCAGGTCGAACAGGTTCCAGGACGTCTGAGCGATCATTACGACCCGCGGTCGAAGGTGCTGCGATTGAGTTCGGAAGTGTATCGCGGAACGTCGATGGCCGCGGTCGGCATTGCAGCCCATGAGGCAGGGCATGCCATCCAGGATGCCGATCAATACACCCCGATGCTGATCCGCAATCTGGCTGTCCCTGTGGCCAACATGGGTTCCAACATCGGCTCCTGGTTGATGCTGGGTGGCCTGATGCTGATGGGTTCCGCCAACAATGCCCTGGCCAGCAATCTGTTCCTCGCAGGGATTATTGGTTTCGCGGGGACCGTTTTCTTTCAATTGGTCAATTTGCCAGTGGAGTTCGACGCGTCCAACCGCGCCAAACGACAGTTGGTGGAACAGGGCATTATCGACCCGCGGCAGTTGCGTTCGGTTAGCAAGGTGCTCAATGCCGCGGCCCTCACCTACGTCGCTGCGACACTTCAGGCGATTTTGACGCTGGGCTATTACGTCCTGATGTTTCTAAGATCGCGAGATCGATCTTCGAGTCGATGAGTCGGGTAGCGAAGGAGGATGCTATTTGACCTCGGTGGCCTTGATGCGGAAGATCGCGTAGTGGTCCCCATCGGGTGAGTATCGGTAGCTATTGGGATCGATCTCAAAGCGGCCCTGCACCGTCACCGGGCGTGTGGCAAAATCGGCCGTTCTGCCCTCCTGCATTTCGACGATGATGCAATCGTAGATCATTGCCCCCGGGCCGAAGCAGCATTCCTGGTTGTCTCGCACCAGAACAAACTGCTTGATTCCTTTCTGCTGAAAAACGGAGGTTGGGAGGATGTAGCCACGAATGCGCATCGTCTTTTTGTTGAGCGACCGGATCGCGTCGGTCAGCATTTCTTCTTGGAAAGCTCCCCCCCGCTCAATCTCGAATTTCAAATCGTCAAAGGTGTATTCGCCTCGTTTGCGCGCAGCATCTCGCTGAGCTTTTTCCTCTGCTTCTTTGCGCTGCGCTTCTTTCTGTTCCGCAGGGCTCTTGGATTCCTCCGGTTTTTTTGACTCGGCTTTGGCACCACCGCGCAATCCCTCCTCGCGACTCGGTGCCTCCTTGGCAGGTGCCCCCTTGGCAGGTGCCTCCTTGGCAGGTGGCGGCTCAGCCAGTAGTCGGGAAGCGACCTGGGAAAGGCTGGTGGCCAGGGAAGCGATGGCAAACACAATGGCCATGGCGATCGAGGCCGTCCTGGGGCAGCGGCCGAAAACATCGCGAGGCATATAGGGCTCCTGAGGTGCGGGCGAGGGGAGGCAAGGAGGACTGGATAGGCTAGCGATCGCGGCTCTTCCTCCCTTTCAGGCTAGGACAAAACCGCCAGTCCGGCAAGTTGTCTCGGTCCAGGCGGCCGATCAGTCGTCTTCCAGCGCTGGAGGATCCTGCGGATCGATTTCCAGGGCGGCTTTCGCTAGAGGTTGAAGGCGATCCTCAAGTCCTTCCCAACCACTGCGGACCGCCAGTTCAATCTCAACCGCCCAGAGGGGAAGGCCCCCCAGGGAGTCGACGCCGATCTTGGGGAGATCTTTTCCGGTGCAGAGAAAACCATCGACTGGCGGCTGATTGGGGTCCTTCGGCTTTGCCTGATGGATCAGCGACTGCAGGTCGTCAGCGGTATAGTGGTGGTGATCGGCAAACCACCTCGGCTCTGCCAATCCTATCGGCAGTTGTTTCAACGTTTGGAGGAACCCTTCTGGGTTGCCTAGGCCGCAGAAGGGGAGCCAGCGCTGGTGATCCAGATGGTGGAGAGGGAGTGTCTGACCGGAGGCATTGCGGATGCCGATGGGTGCATGGGCGCTTTCCACCCAAGCGGCTTTGGGTGCCCAGCGCAGGATCGTCGTTCGGATTTCCGCCAGTCGGCTAGCCGAGACCAGATCGGTGCGAGTTGCCACAATCACATCGGCTCGCCGCAGCGATCGAAGACCTTCCCGCAACAAGCCGCGTGGAAGAAGATAACCGCCTCCGAAGGGATCGAGCGAATCGATGAGGACGATTTCCAGATCGCGTGCGACTTGGCGGTGCTGGAAGGCATCGTCCAGAAGGATCAACTGGCAATCGAGTTCTTCACGGCAGATGCGGATCCCTACGCGCCGGTCGGCATGCTGGACGTGCGGCACGTCCGGCAAACGATTTTCCCATTCCCGCGCCTCGTCGTTCCTTCCATCCTCCCCGGCTCGATACCCTCGGCTGACGATGGCAACGCGGATTCCCTGATCGCGAAACCAGTGAGCCAGCATCGCGACCGTGGGGGTCTTTCCTGTGCCACCGGCAGTGAGGTTGCCGACGGAGATCACAGGACAGGGTGCCTTCCAGGAGTTCTTCCAGCCACGGTCGTAGGCGAGGTTTCGCAGGCGCATGGCTAAGGCATAGGGAAAACTGGCAAGCCACAGCAAGCCGCGCAGCAGGCTGGCTAGCAGGCCGTTTGTTTCTCCTCGAAGGATTTTCAGCAATCGATGCATCTTGCCGGTTCCTCGCCCATCCATGGACAGGGCCTGGTAATTCTTGAGCGGGGCGGTTGGCTGGTCAAAGTCGATCGCAGATGGCCTTTGCCATTTCTCGGGTGCCTACGGCAGTCGGATCGTTGCGATCGGCCTTGAGATCATAGGTGACGGCTTGACCTTCGGCGATGACGGAGGCGACGGCATGTTCCAGTCGCCTCGCGGCATCGGTCTCTCCCAGATGCTCCAGCATCAACATCCCCGAAAGGATCAGGGCGGTTGGATTGACTTTGTTGAGTCCCTTGTACTTCGGTGCGCTGCCGTGGGTCGCCTCGAACACAGCGCCTCCAGGACCGATGTTGGCTCCCGGTGCCATCCCCAGTCCGCCGATCAGTCCCGCCCCTAGATCGCTGACGATATCGCCATACAGATTCGGCAGCACCAAAACATCATACAGCTCTGGTTTCTGCGTCAGTTGCATGCACATGTTGTCGACGATCCGTTCCTCAAACTCAATCTCTGGATAGTCCTTGGCTAAGTCGGCAGCGGTTTTCAGAAAAAGCCCATCACTGAACTTCATGATGTTGGCTTTATGGACGGCAGTCACCTTGCGTCGGCGGTGTTTTCGAGCGTAATCGAAGGCGCAGCGGACGATATTCTGCGTTCCGGTAACGCTGATCGGCTTGATCGAAATACCGGTTTCATTCCCCTTGGTCTTGATCTTCTTATCGCTGGGAAGGCTGTTGATGTGATCGATCAGGGCGCTGGTCTCCGGCTTGCCCGCTTCGAATTCCACTCCTGCATAGAGGTCTTCGGTATTCTCCCGGACGATCACCAGATCGACACCGACATCCTTGAAGAAGGACCGCACGCCCGGATAGAGCTTGCAGGGGCGGATGCAAGCGTAAAGCCCCAGTTCCTGTCGGAGGTAGACGTTGATGCTGCGAAAGCCTGTTCCGACGGGTGTGGTGATCGGCGCTTTCAGCGCGCAGCGGGTCCGGCGGATACTGGCCAGCGTGCTGTCCGGGATGGGAGTGCCCAGACGCGCCATCACGTCGACTCCTGCTTCTTGAACGTCCCAGTGGATCTTGACTCCCGTCGCATCGATGCAGAAGCGAGCGGCTTCCGCCAGTTCGGGTCCGGTTCCATCGCCAAGGATCAAAGTGACTTCGTGTGCCATCGATGGGTGTCTCCCAAGATCTGGTCCAAGAGCAAGAAAAAGAATCGTTTGCTAAACCTGCAGTCGCTCCGGGAAGCCTTGCTGTATCTGTCGGGAATCACCAACTGGCGTCATGGGCGAAGTGGTTCATAGATCTGCAGGTTGGTCGAGAAATAGGCATCGATGGGGTCTTGATCGAAAATGTATTCGCCGAAGACGGCGACGAAGCTGTCCTCGCGGTCGATCTGAAATCGCCCCACCTTCCGATCGCTTGCTGCCACTGGCATCGCTTCCCACTTCGCGTCGCGAAAGTCGCGGGTTTCCGATCGGGCGACCCATGCCTGAAGCTTTTTGGGCGCAGGTTCGCAATGCATCGACAGCTCGATCGAACGGGTCTGCGAGTCCTCGAATTGCCACTGAAGTGTCGGCAATGGCGGGCCGCCACAACGGCTTCGGTGCAGCGCCGCAAGGCTGCCATCGATGCGCTGGAGATCGCGGATCCCATGGCCCTGATTTGGGGTGTAGAGCAGGTATTTGTCTCCGACCAACTGGTCCCAATAAAGGGAGCAGGCATCGACCGGCCAGTACCGATCGTTGGTTCCAAAAATCAGCAGCTTGGGCTGCGAGATCGCATGGCGGAATGCAAACGGGTCGACCATCTGCACCAGTTCTTTCCCCTTGGGTGTGGCGACCAGATCGGGAAGCCCTTTGTCGCTGTAGTCGGCAATCTGCTCGGAGTACTTTCCCCAGGTCTTCTTCTGATGGACCATCTGCGCTTCCATGTTGAGCACATCGATCACCGTCGGTGCCATCGCATCGATGCGTCGATCGACAGCTCCCACCAGCCACGTCGTCCATCCGCGTTTCGAACTTCCGAAGGCGGTGAAATGATCGAGCTTCCAGTGGTGGTGTTGCTGGCAGTGCGCTTGCGCAGCATCCATCGCCCGCACCGCTGCCTTGACCATCGGAAACAGAAGAGGCCACGATCGATCCCCAGTTTTGACAAACTGAAGGAAGGTCATCGAGATGATCTGGTCTTCCACCAAGCCGTCGAACATCGGCTGGAAAGGTATTTGTTCGGCGACCACCACGGGGCTGCCCGTCGCCTTGGCCAAGTTGATCCAGCGCGCTGCGGAAGGTCCAGGTGCCAGATCGGCTGGACCGTCTTCAGGCCACTCCGGTTCCCAAACCCCTCCACTGATATGCAGCATGGCACGCTGGGAGGCTGGTCCGGTCGAGCCATCGGGGAGAAAGATCCAGACCACATGCCGCCAAGGGACGGCACGCCACGTCTGCGAGACAACGTGCAGTCGCGACCACGATACGGAGTCGATTTTTCCCGATTGCTTGCAGATCGAGTGGTAGCTGGCGTCATCGGCGGCGACGTAATCGCGAAGAGCGCTCGATGCGAAGGGAACCTGATCCTGGCCGAGAAGCTGCGACCAGGAATTCCCTGCCAGCAACGCTCCGGCCGCCCCAACCATCGTCGAACATGCTTGGCGCCGATCCATCCGATTCCCCTGTTCCCCGGTTCTCATGTCATTCGGAAGAAGTGCTTACTTGGAACTCAGTTCGATCGTACCCAAATCGACAGGCTTGCCAGCGATCGTTACCTTCTGAGTCGATTTCTTTGGATCGGTGTAGCGTCCATTGAGCTTGTCGGGATCGCCATAGGCCATCGTCATCGGGTTGATCGATCCCCAAAGAAACGTCAGCACGTACTCTCCATCGGGCGCCCCATCCCCCGACTCATAGGTCGACACAGCAAAAGCACCATCGGCTCCACACAACGCGGTGGAGATCGTTGGATTGCTGGGATCAGGGTTGAGCGGGTGCATGGTGACTTGCAGGGCGTTGGCCGGTTGGCCATCCACCTTGACAATGCCTTTGACAGGACGAGCATCCTTCTCGCCGGAGAATTTGGCAGGTCCACAACCGACTACCGAAGTCAGCAGAATCGCGCTGAGGGCGATCAACGACGATCGTAATTGCATCATGAATTCCTCCAGTTGGGCTTTGGCGTTGGTCGTAGCAAAAAGGGGAATCCTGAGCATCCCCTGCATTCTTTTATTGTATCGGTCGATCGCTACTTCGTTGCGGATAGATCCAGTGCCAACCGCAAATGAAAAAGGGAACTTGCAATCGGCAAGTTCCCTGAGCCTTCTGCCAATACCTGCGATCGATCAGGCGATCACAGATCGTCGGTGGGAGCCACTTCCGCCTTCTGACGAGTGATGCGGGCTGCCATCGAGAAGGGATCGACTCCCGACCCGACGAACTGCACCGAACCATCGCACATCACAAACTGACTTCCACCCGCGTGCAGCGAGTGGAATCCAGCACCACGGATGTTCGTGCAATTGATGGCGCATGGCCCCTGAGCGGCAGGGAACGATGGATTGCGTACCGAACCCCCCAGCCAATGCTCGCCGTTGAGCGGGTCGCCCCAGCCACCGCCATTGAGCCCATTGAAGGGAGCCGGAATTCCAGGAATCTTCCGAATCCCCGAGTAGAAAGTATTTCCGCCGGTCTTCTCACCCATCAGGAAGGTGTTGGTGGTGCCGTCGAGGATATCGGCAATTCGGTTGCGCTCCGGCCCCTGGAAGGTGGCCACACGAAGGGCACCGTGGCGATCTCCACCGGCGCCACCTTGGTTGGCATAGGCTAGGTTGGCGTAAAATCCGAGCACGCCGGTGGTGACGCAGTAGTCCGAAGGTGCTGCTTTGTAGGTGAGATTCGGAAGACCAGGAAGCGTCCCGGCGGGGATGACACCGGTATAAATCCGTTCGGTGGCCGAACCAGGTGCCGAAGGACAGGTGAACATCGCCAGCGGGGTCGAGATGATCGCGACGTTGGCCTGGCCGATCGGTCCAAACTGGTCTGCAGGTGTCACGCGCGAATCGTAGCCATTGGCCAAGTTGGTCTGCTCCAGAAATGGCAACAGCGCTGGACCCAAAGGCTGGATGTTGTAGGTGCTAGGCGTCGCCAACCCGATGTAATAGGCAGCCGGGAACGTCTTGTACGTCGATTCGTAATTCATGAACGCCAAACCAATCTGCTTGAGATTGTTCGAGCATTGCATGCGTCGAGCCGCTTCGCGTGCCGCCTGGACCGCCGGCAAAAGCAAACCGACCAGGACTCCGATGATGGCGATCACCACCAACAGCTCCACCAGGGTAAATGCACCCCGCTTCCCTCGTTTCATGATCCTTGCCTCCAGTGTGACCCTTGATGAATACACACCCCGTCGGGCCAAGCGAGGTGCGAACGAAAACCCCGTTTTAGAATAGCGGCCAGATCCCCGCGGGTCAATTTCGCCCATTAGGCGGAGCTAAGGGGAAAAAGAAAGCCAGAGTCTTGGATCCAGACCCATGGCTTGGACGATCCTCCCCTGGGGCGCGTTCACACCCAGTGGAAGAGTTGGACCAAAAAATTAGGGATTCGATCAGGTCCGGCAGACCTGTTCACTGGATCTGCTGCAATGCCTGGCCATTGTCGAGTTGCCAAATCCAGAGTTTTCCATCCTGACCGCCTGCCAGGATCCATGGCCCATCCTCCGCCACTGCCGCAGCGTAAAGAGCATCAGCGGCTCCCCCAAAGGACCGAATTCCCTGCCCATTGCTCCCTTCGTGCAGACGCGCCTGCTGGTCTGCTGAGGCGCTGTAGAGTTGCTGGGTCTGTCCGAGGTACCCCAAAGCGGTTACCTCCTTGCCAAAGCCTCCGATGGTGCGCAGCTGTTGGCCGCTGGAGGAGTCCCAGATCTTGATGGTGTTGTCGGCACTCGCGGAAGCTAGCGTTTGCCCGTCATCCTGCCAGGCCAATCCCAACACATGGTGGGTGTGCCCTTCCATCGTCCTCAGGAACTGCCATGAGGCGGTGTCAAAAAGGCGGATGATCTTGTCGGCGCCACCACTGGCCAGCAGCGTTCCATCGGGAGAGAAGCGAAGGGAGACGACGCTGTCGCTGTGGACTTCGGGCATGTCCTTGACGACTGAGCCATCGGCTAGCGAAAGGATGGCAATCTGCCCAACGCGGCTTGCCGGGCCTGATCCCACCGCCAGCAGCTGGCCGTTGGGATGAAAGTCGAGCGCTGTGACGCGATCGCTGATGGGAGACTGCTGGTGATTGCCGACACTTCGGACCAGTTCCCATGGCAGGCGCAAATCCCAAAGGGTAGTTCCGCCGGGATGAGCCGCTAGCAATTGTCCAGACTGGCTGCAGACCAGTCGGCGGATTTCGGCGGGTGCCTGAGCGAGGAGAGCTTCGGGTTTAGCGCGATCGACACGGATCACCTGCAACGTCTGGTCGTCGTGCAGGGCGATGGCCGAACGGCCATCGGCCGAGAAGGTGACCTGACGAATCGGCGCGATCTGGGTTCCGGCGGCGGTTGCCTGGTCGACTGCCTGCTGATGCTGAGCCAGGATTTGTTTTTCTTTCTCAATCAGCATCTGCTGGGTCGGAATCGCCTGCTTGGCTCGCTCAATCGCCTCGTCGGCGGCCTTGAGAGTCTGATCCTGAGTGGCCAGTTCCGTCTCTGCCTGCTTCTTCGCTGTCTCCGCCTTGGCGACCTCCTGTTTCTTGGCTTCCAGGTCCTTCATCGCCTGCTCGACGGCCTGCTGGGCGGCGGTCATGGCGGCGGTCGCGGTCTCCATCTCCTTGACCTTTGCAGCGACCATCTCGGCCGCTTTATCGCGCACTGCCTGCTGCTTGGTGCGAGCCTCCGTTTCGGCGGCGACTCCTTTTTCCATTTCGGGGATGCGAGCTGCCAGGCGTTCGATGCGCCCGTTCTGTCGCGCCAGCTGTCGCTGGGTTTGGCGTAGCAGCCGCTGCGAATTCTGCGTGCCGCGCACCTCCGAGGCCATCTGTCCATCGGCCACTTTCCAGAATTTGATGCTGGCATCGGTGGCCGCGGTGGCGATCAACTGGCCATCGGGAGAGGAAGCAACGGATCGCACGGGAGCCCCGTGGGCCAGAGTGGCCAGCACGTTGCCTGTCGGCAGTTCCGCGATCCGCACCGAACCATCTTCAGCCGCCAAGGCGATGCGGGGTGAGGGATAGGGCGCTGCTGCAGGGGACTCCAGCCTAGCGATCGCATTGGCCGGTGCCAGCGGCGCCGCGATCGCCGTGGCGATGATGCTGGGAGCCCCAGGCGCGGGCGCAGTGGGATCGGCAGGGGGTGCGGGATCGGCAGGGGGTGCGATCTCCCATAGCCCAACCGCGTTCGCTTCGTCCAAAGTCGCTAGTCGATCGTTGTCCAGCAGGATCATCTGCTTCATCGAGCCACCATCGGCTTTCTCTCCCAAGCGGCGTTCGTCGCTCAGGGGCTGAGCGGCGGCGCTACCATCGTCGGGGATTCCATCCAGATTCCACCACTCCCATCGACCATCGGCCAAGCCGATCAGCAGTCGCTGTCCGGAGGGGGAGATCGCCAAATGCTGGACGGCCGCCGATCGAGCGGCAAGAAGGGCCAGTCGGGTTTCCCCTTTGCCAAGCACCACGCTGTGATCGGCCAGGGCCAGTGCGATGCGGCTGCCATCGGGTGTGGCGGCTAGCGTGGCGGCGCCTTCGATGCGCCAGGGAGAGGTTGCCAAAGGTTCTACCTTGCGCTTCCAAAGTTTGACTTCTCGGAATCCTCCGGATGCCAGCCACTGACCATCTGGGCTGAAGGCGATCGACTGGATCAGATCGAGGTGCGATGCATCGGGAGCCTGATCTCCGAGTTGCTGTTTGACTGCCGGATCGATCAATGCCTGAGCCCCTTCGGCTCCATGGATCGCAGGCCAGCGATAGATCGTCAGGCGATTGCCACGGCCTACCGCTGCATATTGCCCATCGGCAGTCGCCGCTGCTGCGTAGATCGGCTGCAATTGTCCGGGTAGCGGCTGCCAATTCCACGACGCGCTTGCCTCACCGCTTCCAGGATGGGCACCTTCGGCGATCCACTGTTTAAGAAGCTGCACCTCGTCGGCTGTCCATGGCTTGGCGCCAACCGAATTCCCTTCGGGCGGCATGATCGGCTCGATCGCCCCGGTGATCCGATCGACCAGCAAACTGGTGGTCGCCGCATCGGTGCTGATCGTGGCGCCACTGTCGCCACCGCGCATCAATGCCTCATGGTTTTCCAAGATCAATCCACCTTCGGCGGTCTTGGTGTTGTGGCATGCGACACAGTGTTTGCGAAGCAGCGGCAAGATCTGTTTGGTGAAATCCACCGGCTCGGCTCCCTGCGCAGCCGCTGCCGCGACGCACATCAAGGAGCAGGCAAGCCATCCGGTCAGCGTGCCAAAGAACAACCGATGATTGCAATTCATAGGACGTTTCTCGATCGAAATGTTGCTCATCGTTTCACTACCAGCCATTGGAGATTCGTTGAGTTCCGATTCGCTTGATCACGAAGCGGGGGGTGGAGCGATCACCTTGATTCGCACAGGAGTCGAAGGAAAGAAAACAGTGAATTCGCGGTCGCTCTCGTGCGGTTTGAGCTGTTCGATGCGCTGGTCGCATGCCGCCAGCTCCTTTTTGGCCGCTTCGTGATCCCCCGCGCGATTGGGGTCGTCAACGATCGCTTGCCAGTGCATCCTCGCGGCTCGCTCTCGCTCCAACGCCTGAGGATTGGTCTTCATCTTCACTTTCGATTCGACCTGGAACCAGAAGGTATAGTCCCCGGGCGGCGTATCGGCGGCGATCTGGATTTCGGGAGCCGCATCCGCCTTGGCGGCTTCGATGGTCAGTTCGCCCAGCCCTGCCTTGGGGGGTAGATTTTGCGGTCGAAGCACGCAGTTCTGGTCCCCGCCTGGGCGTCTAGCGACCTGGATGGGGATCGCCCATTTGGCACCTTGCACAATCTCCGGGACCGGATCGGCTCCAGCGCGCACCTGCAAAGGATGGAGGTCGCGATCGCTAACGGCCAGCCACAGGCTGTCACACTGCCTCGATTGGATGGCACCACGATCTCCGGTTGCTGGTTGTGCGAGTGTGCCGTAGGCGGACTGCTTGACGACGTCGGCCTCTCCAATCCTCGCCGATGCAACGACCTGCACCGGCCCAAGGAAGGCGGGGGCATCCTCTGCGGCGCTGAGGACCAGCTCCCCTTCATTTTGTTCCGGTGAAAGAACAATTTCCGGGGATTGAATTCCAGGTGGTAGTGGATCGATCTTCAGCCGCACCGGGCCGTTCCATCCATCCAGCCTTCGCACCACCACGCGCAGCGACTGGTTGCCTCCGCGAAGCAGATGGACACCCGCAGGTCTTCCGGTCGCGGCATTGTTGGTAGGAAATGGCCAGTATGCGATCGCTTCCAGATCGGGTTTGGCTTCGCGAATCAGGCATCGATAGGCCGATCTTGGAACGCGCCGGCCGGTCTGAAGATCCATCCAGGTCGCTCGGACCGTGCTATCGGCCGGCAGGTTCAAAAGATGGGCCGGATCGCGAGTGCCAAGCGACATCGCCGGGGCCCCCACCGCTCCCAGGTCATCGATCACGGCGATCCTCTCCAGCTTCTCGACTCCCTCTGGCGATCGGTCGACCTTGTCGAGCACCAGCCGGAGATCGGTCCACTGCGCCATGCGATCGGAGAGAACTTCGATGACCACGGGGCGATTGGCGGCAACCGGAAACTCAATCGCATCGCGATCGAAGTCGGCTTCGATCGCTCCCTCTACCAGCGCCGGGACCGCCACCGAAAGCGGTTTGGATTCTGGGGTCTCGGCCAGTGTGGTCACGGGGATCGCAGGATCGAACCAGCGAGCATAACCGAGGCTGGAGGGGGAGAAAGCTGCCAAAGATTCAGGAAGGGGTTCCAGCGACTGCCACGGCAACTGTCCCTGCCCATGCAGGATGCAGTACCGCATCTCCTCCCCGCCGCGATAGAGAAAATCACGAAGCTCGACGATGTACTGCGTGTCCGAATCGGGCGTCTGCGACCAGCTCCAGGGAGCCCCTCCCAGCACTCGGCTTCGCAGAATCTCTCTTCCTGCCGCATCGCGAATGACCACGGCAGGAATGGCGCGCGTGTGATTGGGGGGAGCGAAAATCGAGAGGGAGCAGAGCTGTCCTGCGGGAGCGATCAGTTTGAGATAGGACTTCTGAGCGCCACCGGCCTGAGTGTGCCACCAAACGTTGGGAGGCAGTTCCACTGGAGCCTCGAGGGTGCCTCGATCGGCAGGCGCTTCCTGAACGGGCAGGGGCGTGACCAACAGAGGCCGGGGATTGGAGATGCCAAAACGGCCAACGGCGCGGGCCTCCACCAAGCCCATCGGCAGTTCGGCGGGAAAAGCAACCTGGAACTGGCCATGCTGAGCAACACGCTGATCGGTCAGAGGACGCGGGGCGCTGGTCACTAGCGTCGCCTGGATGCCCGCTTGAGAGAACACGAGACGATCGATCTCTTCCCCCGACGCCGCGTCGGCTCGCATCGGGATCGTCGCTCCAGACTGCACCACCATGGGGACCAGAGAACGTAGTTCGATGACCGGAAGCTGGCCAGCAACTGGACGGGCCAGCAGCAGGGCCAGCGCAAACGATAAAGCACGCAGGCTCATGGCAACTCAATCGGCGAGGTAGGTTCGGTGGGAGGAGCCTCCTCAATGATTGAAGAGGAACTCCTTGCTGTTGAGGATTGCCCAGATGAGGTCTTCCATCGCCTCTCGGGGTTGATCCTTCTTCTTTTCAAGATAGTCGAGAGCGGTCTTGATTTCCTGCGGATTGGGCTGCCTGGAGAATGCTCGAAGGTAAAGTTCATTGATTTTCTGATCGTTGCCATGGGTGGTATCGGACGCCATCACCGCAGCCAGTCCCTGATCTGCCGAGAGTTTCGCCTGGATGTCTTTCGAATTGAGCAGATGGAGGCTTTGCGCCAGATTGGCCCCCTGGGCTCGTTCGCATTCGCAGGCGGTCGACGATTCGGGCCGGCCAAAAACGGTCAGGAAATAGGAGTTGAACTGGGTGTCCGGCAAGCTGACTGCGCGTGTTCCAGCCGGCATGCCATCGAATCCTGTCTTGGTCTGGCAGACCACATCGATGGCATCCAGCAGCACTTCGGCCGTCATCCGCCGCGGATAGAACCGAGCATGACTGGTGGTGTCCTTCAGCACCTCGCCTTCGGCCTGAGCCGAGAACTGATAGACCTGCGAATTGCAGATCGACCGAACCAACTGCTTCAGATCGTAGCCCGAGTCGACGAGGCCCTGGGCGAGCGCATCGAGCAATTCCGGGTTGGTCGGTGGGTTGGTGGCGCGCATGTCATCCTCGGGATCGACTAGGCCGCGCCCGAAGAAGTGCTTCCAATAGCGGTTGGCGAGCGATTTGGCGAAGAAGGGGTTGCTGGGGGCCACCATCCAGTCGGCTAGTGCGGTGCGTGGATCGATCGTCGGATCCAGGTCGATCGCGTTGGCTTCCAAGCCGGCGGCGTTCAATGGCTTGCCCGTCTTCGGATGCCTTGCCTCTGCCTTGCCGACGCGCGACACAAACATCGGCTCCTGCGGCAACCGACCTTCCTTGCGTTCGACCGTCGAGAAGAAAGCGGACAGCTGGTAGTAGTCGTCCTGACTCCACTTCTCAAAAGGATGATGGTGGCATCGCGCGCACTGGATTCGCTGACCCAAAAACAGCTGCGCCGCATCTTCCACCCGCGACTCGGTATTGTTCACCTCGCGCCACCACACCACCGCCGGATTGGCTTCAACGGCACCGGAGGCGGTCATCAACTGGCGCACCCAGCGATCGTACGGGGTGTTTTCGTAAAGCGACTGTCGGATCCACTCGTGGAAGGCGTAAGAGCCGTACTGCGTTTCGACACCGGCTCGGCGATTCCGCAGGATGGCGCTCCATTTGGACGCAAAGTAGTCGGCGTAATCGCTACTGGTCAGCAGCTGATCGATCCAGCGGGATCGCTTCTGTGGATCGCTATCGGACAGGAACGACTGGGTCTCTGCAACGGTCGGAAGGCGGCCTGCGATATCCAGCGTGACACGGCGGAGGAAGGTGCTGTCATCGCAGGGAGCTGCAGCGGGAATCCCGAGCGATTTGAGTTTGGCAAAGACCGCCAAGTCGATCGGATTGGTCGCTTCGGGATAGCTGGGGGGCTGATCGGACAGCGGGATGCTGGCGCGAAAGACGCCCACTTTCCCCTGGTACCTGGCCATGATGGCGACATCGCCTGCCAGTTCATGCGTTCGCACGCGTCCCTTGGGATCGACCTCGGCCATGTCGAGATTGTTCGAATCGTACTGCGCGGTTTGCGTGATGTCTTCGATCAGTCCATCGGAGTAGCGAGCCAGGACCGAAAGCTGTTGGGAGCCTTTGCGAAGCATCTTCAGAGCGTTGGGATAGACTTCAATCGCAACCAGCTGGGGCGGGTTGGCCGACCCACGCGGCATCGCCTGTTCGATCCAGCGACGCATCAATCGATACTCGTGCGAATCGACCTCCATCCGCTGTCCACCACCATGGGGTGAAGCGTTGACTGCCTTCATCAACAAAAGACTCCGGTCGGGCGCTGAAGGAAACAGGCGACGGCCTCGTCCTTCCTTCACCAGATGCTCGTAATCTTCCCCAGAGTCAAAGCCCAGCAGCGAAAGCTTGAAGCCATTCTGCCCTGACAGCTTGCCGTGGCAGCCTCCTCCGTTGCACCCGAACTTGGTGAATAGCGGAACTACCTGCTGGCCGAAATCGACCGGCTGCAAAGAATCAAAACCAACAACCTCCAGCGACGCGCTGGCAACAACCGAACCCTTCCAAAGGGCCTCGACGGTCGCTGTTCCGTTGGATAGCGGCTCGATGACGCCGATGGCATCGACGCGAGCCACCGTGGGAGGCTGCACCTGATAGGTCAAGCGATGGGTCGCGTCAAACGACTTGCCCGATGGCAACTGACCGACCACCTGCAGTTGCCAACGGCTGTCGCGACCGCGAAGCTGGTTGCCCACCGGCTTACCCTCCAGCTGCCGCTCCAGAAAGCGAAAGCTGGTCCCTTCCGCAATCTCCCCCTCCTGCGACAGACAAGTCGCGACCGAATCGTCAGCCGATACCGCTGCAATCGATCCGATCGAACCTGTCCAGGCGAGGCATATCAGCAGTCTGGCAATCGCCATAAGGGGTTCGTGGTTGCTGGACCCGGCGAACGCTTCAGATCGTCGAATTCGAAGACGCATGGGGCAACACTCGCGAGTGGGACGGGATCAAGCAGTTTGCGGGACCGGAAGGGGAGATCAGTTCCCCAGCCGGACGATTCCCTTCGATTCTAGTCCAAACGGCCTTGGTCGGCGTTCGGTTGAAAGCATGGAAGGCAGGCGAAAGGGATGGGAGGGAGCTGGCTGGTTAGGTGAAAGGGACTTTCCGTCCGAACAGTGCCTGCCGATCAGATCAATTCCTGGATGGGACCATGATCTACGAGGAACTGGGGACGGCCGGTTGGATCGGCCAAGGTGGTCGACGAAACATCGACTCCTAGGTTGTGATACAGCGTCGCGATGATTTCTTGCATGTGCACCGGTCGTTCGGTGGCGTATTCTCCAAGCCGGTTGGTAGCCCCGATGGCCTGACCGGCGCGAATTCCACCACCCGCCATCCAGGCGCAGCTGACCTGCGCCCAGTGGTCGCGACCTGCGCCGTTGTTGATCTTCGGCGTGCGTCCAAATTCACCCCACACCACCACACTGACATCCTGCAGCATGCCCCGCTGTTCGAGATCATCCATCAGGGCGCTCAGGCACTGATCGAGCTTCGATCCGTGGTCGCGCACCAGCTTGAAATTGTCGCCATGACTGTCCCATCGACCGTAGCTGAGGCTCACCACACGCACCCCAGCTTCGATCAGCCGACGGGCCAGAAGCAAGTGGTCATTGCAGGTGGGGGCTCCGTCGTACTGGTATTGGTATGGCTTGCCATCCCCGTAGCGGGCGACTACCTTCGGGTCCTCTTTGGAGAGGTCGAGTGCGTCCAGCAGGCGGCTGCTGGTCAATACATCCAGCGCCCGCTGGCTGAATGCATCCATCCCAGTCATCGAGCCGGATTGGTCGATCTCCCGTCGAAGATTGTCTAGCTGGCCAAGTAAAGCCTTGCGGTCCTGAAGCCGGTCCAAGCCGATCCCTTGGAGCTTCATGTTCTCCATTCCAGGACCATCCGGTTTGAATGGGGTAAACGCCGCACCCAGGAATCCCGGATTTCCAGGATCCGACCAGGGGACATGCTGAGTTCGATTGGCCAGTCCCACATAAGGTGGCACCGATGGATCGGTCGGCCCATAGAGTCGGGAAACCGCCGATCCGATCGAAGGCCTGCCCCCCACTGCCCGCAGGTCATCGGGAAACCATCCAGTCATGCACTGATACGCCTCATGGCGATCCTTGCAACCGACCACCGAACGGATCACCACCGACTTGTCCATCCGCTTGGCTAACTCTGGAAAGACTTCGCAGATCTGAATCCCCGGGACATTGGTGGCGATGGGTCGAAACTCACCACGAATCTCACTGGGCGCTTCGGTCTTGATCTCCCACATGTCCTGGTGGGGTGGACCACCACCAAGGAAAATATTGATCAGCCCCTTGTGGGTGCTTTTCCCGCTAGTGGCCTCAGCACGTAGAAGATCCGCCAGTCCAAAACCACCAGCACCGAACGACAGCCCGCCAATCGTCAAAAACTGTCGGCGTGATAGACCGCCACAAAGGCGACTGTTTTGCCCGAAGATCGAAAGCATTGCGTCGTTCCCGTCGTCGAGGTGGGTGGGAATCAGGCAGGCAACTGCGGTGCTCGATTCGGATCGGCACGGAACCATGTCCGCAACTCAACTCAAGGGGACAAAAATCGCCCCGATGACTTAGCTTGCGTAGAAGGTCACCCGCAATTGATGCCACAATTCTACACCAGTCGCAAGAGAATTTCTTGCTACATCTCTATTTCGGGGGGTGTGGTTGGCAGTTTGGATCGGGGTGTTCTGACGACTGGCAGTCTAGCAGGGCTTCCTCGTAATGCCGCGTGGCGATCGGAAAGATAAGGGGTTTCCCTTCATTTTTGGATCGCGTCGGTTCTATCCGGCCACGACCGGGGGTTCGCCAAGAGCTGGCTATCCCTGAAGGTTCAAGTAATTGATCACGAGGAGGGCATCGAGCGGTTCTAGCAGGCCATTGCCACTGGCATCCAGGTAGGGAGGCGCTATCGGGTCGACTCCTGGAACCAAAGGGCCCTGGCCGCGCAGGTTCAACTGATTGATCACCAGGAGGGCATCGCGTGGGGTGACACGGCCGTCGCCGTCGATATCGGTCGGTAGGAGTGGATTCTGCCAGATCGGAAGGTCATCGTCAGCGAAGACCAGATCGACGGCAGCCGACTGCAATCCAGTGGCCTGCGCCTGGATGCGAACCGATTGAGTGCCTTCGACAACGTAGTCTTGGACGATCTGGAATGGGAAAAGCACCGACCGACTTCCTGCAGGAATGGTGACTTGGCCGGGGAGCTGAATCTGCGTTGCGGGGGAGGTGGACAGTTGGATCACCATCCCGCCTGATGGCACCAGGAATGGAACGCTCAGAGTGATCGAACCCTGATTGGCACCTGGAGCTTCGGAGTAATTGCCGGGGGTGATTTCCAGGCGGATCGCTTCGAAGTCCTCCACCGCCAGCGACGCCCCACCTGAAACGTAGCCGGATGCGTCTGCCTGTAGCAACACGTTCTGTGTTCCATCCAGCAGATCATCGTCGACAGCATCCACCAGCGTGGAAGCGGACGCGGCGAAGGCTGGGAGGATCAAGGTCGTCGGCACCGCTGCTTCGCTGATGTCGCTACTGCTGAGTGTCACCATCAACGCTTGGGTTCGATCGGTATTCGATCGGGTCACGGTCACTAGCGCCGCTCCTGGTCCCGCATTCTCGCGGATGCTTGAGGGTGCGATGGTCACCGAAAGCGTTTCATGATCGATCACCTGCAGCGTCACAGTGGGTGCGATGACGCTGCCTGCTTGGGCGGAGACGATGACCGACTGGGTTCCATCCAGCAAGGTGTCGTCGATCACATCCAGCGGCACGACCACCTGAGTCTGGTTGGCTGGGATGATGACGGTCGCAGGGACAACCAGTTCGCTGGTATCGCTGGAGGAAAGTTGCACGGTGAGGCTTTGCGCCACCGGGAACCCCGATCGCTCAATCGTCAACTGAACGGCTCCATTGCCGGCATTCTCGGAGATCGAGGTCGGCGTCAGCCGAAGGATCAGTTTGGGGACACCGCTGATTTCTACTGGAACCGTCTGCGTGGCTGTGCCTCCGTCGTCATCGGTGACGGTCAGAGTCATCGTGTAGCTGCCAGGATTGAGGTAGGTGTGGTTGCCGTCGAAGGAACCAGCCGTCAGCACCCCGGCGCTCCCCAGACGATCGATCGTTGCATCTCCTTGATCGATCGAGGAACCATCACCCCAGTCGATCCGGTACCCGAACGTCTCGGTCCGTGGAGGCTGCAGCGATGCGATACCGAACCCCGCATCGGTGAATGATCCCAAATTCACCACATTCAGTGGTACCTGCGCTGTCCCACTGAGCGGGCTGCGGGCAGAGAAAACAGGTGGGGCATTGGTGATCGCCGCGGATGCATTGCCTTTCTCCAGTCCAATGCGACTGCCTGTCAGTTCAATCTCCACCGGAAACGTCCCGTTGTCGCCATAGATGTGCGTCCCCTGAACGCGCACGGTTGGTTCGATCACCTGCCAGCCCAGATCATCCAGTCCGGCGAGGTCCAGCCGCGTCGGCAACTTCCGCGTACCCTTGGTCAGGCTTGGGTCCATCAATGTCTCTTTCCCGGCATCGGTGGTTCCGTTGACCCAGTGAGCCCCGCTGGCGGCCAGCGGGATCGCACCACCTGCATCATGAGCCAAGATCGACTGCGGCCCGATGAACGTCGCCCCTGAAACATAGGTTTGCCAGCTGCTGGCGACACCAAATCCCAAGAGATGAGCGATCTCGTGAGCGGCGACCGAGAGGAAGTCGTTTTCGGTTGTTTCGAGCCCCTCGGTGGTTGCGCCAAAGTGCCATGGGACGGTTGGGTCAAAGGTCAAGTTACCCCCCCAGGGACCGAAATCGGTCGGCGGACTGGCCAGAGCACCGCTTTGGCCACGAGCCTGAACGGTCTGCAGCCACGAGGGGCTCCCTGAACTTGCGTACCCACCGAACCCTCCTTCGGCGATCCCAGGCGCCGGCAGGTCGCGGGAACCGACAAAGACCAGCAGTTCATTGGCAGCGATCGATGCGTTGGTGATCGACTGCAGATTGCCCGTCGCCGGATGGGTGAACGAAAGAGTCCAGGAGTTGGAACCAGAAGGAGTGATGGCGGAAAGCGAATCGGAAAAGCGAGTGACCAGGAGGTCAGCGGCCAACTGCAGGAGATCTTTCTTGAGCTGCGTATTGAAAAAGTTACCGGTATCGTAGCTGTAATCGAAGCGTATTCGAATCGAGCCGGATGCAGGCTGAGAAGCGATCGAAAGGCTGCTTTGGGTTCCATCGCCCCATTTGGCAATCGCCGAGGGGGTGCCGATCAGGGCGGAAACATCGAGCGATTGATCGATTGGCCAGGGGCTTCCCTCCGCTGTCAGAAGCCTTCGCGATTCGAGTGATTCGATTCCTAAAGTCGCATTCCGCGAGTTGGATCGACCATGCGGAGTGCCTTGCCAAGTAGTCCATCGTCTGGTGCCGAAGAAGGTTCGCATGGTTGCGCCCGAGACATCTACAGTTCTTTTGGTTTGCCGATCGCCACGCACAGCGGCATTCTACCGATCGCCTCCTCCCATGAGTCCCCCTGAAATTCGAAGATGGCGATGGCGGCTGTCGGGAAGGGCTGCCAATTCCCACTCCAATGGGCCACCATTTGTTCCAATCCGGGGTTATGGGCAACCAGGAGAAGGGATTGGACAGAGTTAGGGATCTGGATGATCTCTGCGATCAGTGTCGCGGGTGGTGCCAAGTAAAGTTCCTGGCGCCAAAATACCGCACCCCTCCAGTCAAGATTTTCGATCATCCCTTCGACAGTTTGTCTAGCGCGGGTCGCTTCGCTGGCCAGGATCGCATCGACCTTCTCCCCTTGCTGCTCTAGCCACTTGGCCATGACGGGAATGGCTTGTTGTCCGCGCCGGTTCAGTGGCCGCTGGAAGTCTGAGAGCGAAGGGTCATTCCAATCGCTCTTGGCGTGCCGCATCAGCATCAGCCGTCGCGTTGGATGGCTCCCCTTCGAATGGCTCATGGACGCACCCGCACGACGCGGTTGTTGGAACTGTCGCTGATCCACAGCCATCCACTGGGATCGACCCAGACTCCATGGGGTCGGTTCAGTTCCAACTGGTTGGCTGGGCCGCCGATCCCCTGGGTACCTTTGCGACCTGTTCCTGCTACGGTCTCGATCCGATTCTCTTTCCAATCGATACGGCGCACGGCATGGTTTTCGGTATCGACTACCAGCAGTCGATTCTGTGCGTCGACTTCGGCGTGTTTGGGACCATTGAAGGTTGCGGCCAGCGGATCTTTGCCGTCTCCGGAAAATCCTTGTTTTCCGCTTCCTGCCACCGTGGTGATCCTCCCTTCGCGATCGATCCGCCGCACGGCATGGCCACCGCGTTCGATCAGATACGCAATCCCATCGGCGCCGATCGCGATGGCTCGTGGATCAACCAGCGGCTGTTCGATCGCTGGCTGTCCATCGACCGGTATCCCTTTCTGACCGTTCCCGGCCACCGTCTTCAGATTGCCGCTGGTCAGATCGATCGATCGCACCTTGCGATTCTCCAGATCGACCACCCAGAGCGATTTCCTGTCGGGCGTCAGGGCCAGAGAATAGGCTCCTGCCATCGCCGTCTGGTTGGCTATTCCTTCATCGCCACCATCCCCTAGCTTACCGGTTCCAGCAATCGTTTCGATCCTCCCTGTCTTCGGATCCCAGCGCCGAACGGCTCCGTTGAACGTGTCGGCGATCAGCAGCCGCTCCTGGGCATCCAGTAGGATATGGTGGGGGCCATTAAGCGTAGCGTTTTCGCCGGGGCCGCCATCACCCGAGAATCCTTTCTCCCCGGTACCGACCACCACGCGGACACTTCCTAGTGGGTCGATCGCTACGACGCGATGCTGCGTCATCTCGGCTACATATTGCACTCCGCGCGAATCGATGGCAATCGAAAAAGGCTCGATCGACTGATACTGATCCAGGCGGTTGGCCGAGCGATCCTTGCCGGCGCCGACCATCAACTGGGACGGCGGTGCATCTTGCGGTGCATCGAGTGCTGGGAAGGGAAACGAAACGCTGATGCAGCGGGAGTCAGCCAACAGCCGGCGCATCGGTTCGACCACCTCGGGATGCTGGCTAGCCACATCGTGCTGCTCGTTCGGATCCTCCTGAAGATCGTAGAGTTCGATCGGTGCGACTTCGCCTTTGCGATGCAACGGCTGCAATTGGGTACGCACCGCCTTCCATCGCCCCTGGCGCAGTGCCTGCTGGCCGCCGTATCCGGTCGACTCCCAGTACAGCGTCCGTTGTGGCGTGCCGGCGCGGTTGCCAAGGCACTCTTTCCAGAAGCTTTGTCCATCGATGGGAAGTTGGATCGGCTGGCCAATCGCTTCGGCGATCGTCGGAAAGAGATCCCACGATGCACCGATGAAGTCGGACTGCCTGCCTTCGGGGATCACCCCTTTCCAACGCACGATGCAGGGAGCGCGGATGCCTCCCTCGTACATGCTCCCTTTGCGCCCGCGAAGCCCGGCGGCCGAGTTGAAGAAGTCGGAATCGGCTCCTCCCAGTCGATCGTAGGTCGGTCCATTGTCGCTGGTGAACAGGATCAAGGTGTTTTCCGAGAGCTTCATTTCTTCCAGCAGGTCGACGATCATTCCGATGCCGCGATCCATCCGGCTGACCATGCCGGCATACCCTGCCCTGGGCCTGGGGTGTTGGAGATACCCCTTGTGTTCGTACGGTGCCTCCTGCAGATCCGCATACTCCTCCAGTTCCTCCTCCGGAACCTGGATCGATAGATGGGGCACGGTCAGCGGCAGATAGACGAAGAAAGGCTCCTCCCGATGCTGCTTGATGAACTCCATCGCCTCCTGGATGAAGCGATCTTGTGAGTAGACCTTCCCAGTTGCTTCCGCTCGATTTCCTTCCAGTGGCTCCTTGTCGCGATTGCGCCAGAGGAACTTCGGGAAATGGTTGTGCGCATGGACCTGGCAGTAGTAGCCATAAAAAAGATCGAATCCCTGATTCCTCGGATCGCCGCTGGTTCCAACATGCCCCAGCCCCCATTTGCCGAAGGCTGCGGTGGCATACCCCCGCTCCTTCAGGAATTCCGCCAGGGTGAAGGTGGCATCGGGGATCGGGATCTGCCCCGGAAATTCCCAACCGAACTGGTCCCGGAGATCTGCGACTTTCTCGGGGATGGGGTTGCGATTGTCACGGATCGCACCATGGCCTGACGAGTATCCGGTCATCAGTGCGCAGCGGCTGGGGGCGCAGACATTGTGCCCCGCATAGAACTGCATCATCTGCAATCCTTCGCGCGCTAGCTGATCGATCCTCGGAGTGCGGATGATCTCCTGCCCGTAACACCCAAGCTCCCCAACTCCCAGGTCGTCGGCCAGGATCAGCACCACGTTGGGAGGCCGCTGGGACCAGACGCTGGTGTCGAGAAAGCTGAAAAGGACGATCGCCAGAGGGATCGATCCCGACCAAAGCTGCATCGCAGTCCTGGACATCATCGGGGCGGGTTTCCTATAGGGATTGAAACAAAGCCGTAGAGATTCCCTCACTTAGCGGCTGGGCTTTTCCTTCAAGCCGCGTCGGATCAGCAGGGCATCGACGGTTGGCTTTTGGTTGCGGAAGTCGATGTACTGATCCATCACCTCTCGCGACCCACCGCGCGACAGGATCAGCCGTCGGAATGCGTCGCCATTTTCGCGAGTCAGCCCGCCGCGCTGCCCCATGTAGGCGAAGGCATCCGCGGCCAGCACTTCACTCCAGAGATAGGCGTAGTAGCCGGCCGAATAACCACCGGACCAGACATGCGCGAAGTAGGGACTTCGGTAGCGCGGTGGCACCGGTGCGAAGTCGACTCCGTACTCCGCCAGCACCTTCTTTTCAAACGCTTCGACATCGGTGGGAATCTGGTCGGGAGCCAGCGAGTGCCAGGCGAGATCCAGAAGCGCTGCCGACAGATACTCTAGCGTATCAAACCCCTTGTTGAACTGATTGGCCTGGATCGCCTTGTCCAGCAGTTCCCCAGGAATCGGCTCCCCGGTCTGATAGTGCTTCGCATAGCGCTGCAGCACCGTGGGGTCGATGGCCCAGTCCTCGTGGAAGGTCGAAGGAAATTCGACATAGTCTCTCGGCACGCTGGTCCCAGACAAGGTGGGGTACTCGACTTGAGAGAACAGTCCATGAACGCCATGACCCAGTTCATGAAACATGGTGGTCACATGATCCAGGCTTAGAAGGGTCGGCTGACCAGGGGCTGGTCGTGGGATATTCATCACGTTGACGACGACTGGTTTTTGGTCGAGCAGTCGGGACTGGGGAACAAACGAATCCATCCAGGCGCCGCCTCGCTTGGAATCACGCTGCAGGTAGTCGGCATAGAACAGTCCGATCGGATGGCTGTCGGCATCGAGCACATCGAAGACGCGCACCGTCGGGTGATAGACTGGCAGATCGGTGCGCTCACGGAAGGTGACGCCATACAGTCGCTGCATGGTGGAGAAGACGCCATCGATGAGCACGCGATTGAGTTCGAAGTAGGCTTTCAGCTGGTTGTCGTCGACCTGGTACTTCTTCTGTCGGACTTTTTCTGCGTAGTGCTCCCAGTCCCAGGGCATCAGGGGATGGTCGGCCCCTTCCTCTCGCATCACCGCTTCGATCTCAGAAGCCTCCTGCTTTGCTTTGGCAACCACCTGAGGCACTAGATCGCGGAGCATCTGAAAGGCAGCGTCCGGCTTCTTGGCCATCTGATTTTCCAGCGCGTAGGCGGCATGGCTGGGATAGCCAAGCAGTTGGGCTCGCTGTGCCCGAAGAGCGGCCATCTTGAGCACCAGTGGCTGAGTATCGATCCCTCCCTGTTCCCCCATCCCGCGTCGGGCAGAGGCTTCCCAAACGCGCTGCCGCAATGCTCGATTCTTCAGAGAGATCAAGACCGGTTGCCGGGTGGTGTTGGTGATCGCCAGCAGGTACTTGTCGCTGAGCCCCCGTTCTTGGGCAGCGGCTTTGGCGGCAGCGATCTCCCCTTCCCCAAGCCCCTGCAGTTGGTCCAGGCTGTCGACAACCACCGAACGTTCTTTGGTCAGTGCCAGCAGTTTGTTCTGAAACTCCGTGGCCAGCGACGAGAGCTCCTCGTTGATCGCGCGGATCTTCTTCTGGGCCGCTTCATCCAGCGGTGCTCCAGCGCGCACAAACGCTTCGTACTGCTCCTTCAGCAGCCGGGCGGGTTCTTCGGCTAGATCGAGCTCCTCGCGGGCTTCCCACAGCCTGCGGACCCGATCAAAAAGTTTGCGATCGAGCAAAATGTTGTCGGAATGAGCTGCCAGACGTGGCGCGATCTGTTGCTCGATCTCCTGCAGTTTGGGATCGGTGTTCGAAGAGGTGAGATTGAAAAAGACGGCGGCGACGCGCTTGAGGATCGCCCCCGATTTCTCCATCGCCACCAGCGTGTTGTCCATCGTCGGCTCCGCCGGATCATTCGCGATCGCCTCCATCTGCTCCAACTGCTCTGCCATCCCCGCCTCGAAGGCCGGCAGATAATCTTCGGGGAGAACATTGGCGAAATCGGGGGTTTCCAAAGGAAGAGCACTGGGCTTAAGGAATGGGTTATCGCGCACCGTGGTGATCCATCGAGGGGTGGAACGGGTTGGGAGGGATTCGGGTAGGGAGGGCTGTTGAGCCGGCAAGCCTTCGGCGAGGATCCAGCCGATCACCGCCGATGCGATGGCCGGCATCGCGCTGGCCTGAAGGGGATGAAGGTATCTTCGAACCATCGATTGGCTTCCTTCATGAAAGACAAAAGAAACGATCGGCTTCTAGGAGAGCGCAGCCCAGATCAGTCGCCAGTACCCGAAGACTGCTGGGCACCCAAACGGCTCCCGGCCACCATCTGCAAACGCTTCATCATAGCGTCTGTCGCGGGCCGGACCGAAACGACGGGATTTCCGAAGGTGCTGCCTCCCCCCAGGTCCGTCAGCCGCTCACTGGTCAGTTCATTGAGGCTCTTTCGATCCGGTGCCAGTTTCGGCCACCACTGCCCCAGCGCGATCAAGGTTCCAGGCTGACCTTCTGGCTGCACCAGCGCCTGCCGAAGAATGCTTCCATGCGGCGATCGAATCTCGACCATCTGCAGATGCTCCACCCCCAGCGGCCGGGCGTCGTCGGGATGGAGCAGGACGCGCGGTTGGCCGCCAGCCATCCGAAGAATGCTTTCGACGTTGCCCATCGTCGTATTGACCAGGAAGTCCCCCGGAGGCGAAATCAAACGCAGCGGGTAGGTGGCATCCGGCTGAACCTCGAAATCCAACTGCTTCGGTGGCGGAGCGAAGCGGATCTTTCGGTCGGGGTAGTGGCTTCCCTCGGCGTAGGGCAGATACGGATCGGGCAGATTTAGCCTGACGCTTCCCTCCCGCTCCAGCCGCTCCAAAGTGATCCCCTCGAGAAACGGGTGATCGCTGGCGAGAAAACTTTCGGCGATCTGTCGGGGAGTCCAGGAATGGACGGGATCGGTCAGCCCAAGACGCTGCGCCAACTGCTGAAAGAACCAACTGTTGGGGCGGGCTTGGCCACGAGCTGGGACGACCGGATCAGCCCATTGTAGATGGTAGTGCCCATACGACGTGTAGAGGTCGGGATGCTCGAGGAATGTCGTCGCTGGCAGCAGCCAGTCGGCGTAGTCGGCCGAATCGGTTTGAAAATGCTCAAGCACCACCGTGAAGAGATCCTCGCGTGCCAGTCCCTGGCGGACACGGGAGGAATCGGGCGCGACAGCGGCGGGGTTGCTGTTGAAGACGAACAGGCCATGGATGGTCACCGGATCGGCCAGCAATTCACTGGCCAAGCAATTCATGTTGACGTGCCGCACTTGAGGGCGACGCAAATGGAGGCCAGTCGCTTCGTGGCGATGGAGCATGAAGGCGCCACTGGTCGATAGCACGGCACCACCTCCCCGCTTCTTCCAGGCGCCGGTGATCGCCGGCAGCAGGGTGATCGCTCGCAGCGCGTTGCCCCCTCCTTCGTTGCGAGTCATGCCATAGCCGACTTTGATGAAGCTGCAGTCGGAATTCCCATAGAGTTCGATCCAGCGCTGAAGCGAATCGATCGGGACATTGCAGTAGCCAGCGGTTCGTTCCAGCGGCCAGGCGCGGCAGGCTTCGCGGAATTCCTCCCAGCCTTCTGCGAAGCGATCGATGTAGGCTTGGTCGACCAGACCTTGTTCGATCAGGGCATTAGCCCACCCGAGCGCCAGGGCGGCATCGGTTCCTACCCGCACCGACCAATGCTCATCGGCAAAGCGACTGGTTTCGTTCCGATAGGGGTCGATGTGGAGGATTCGAGCCCCGCGTCGGCGCGCTTCTTTGAGGATCGGCGCCAGATGGGAGTTGCTGCGAAGCAGATGAATCCCCCACAAGATGATGCACCTAGCCTCCACCAGATCCTCCGGCGGAGGACCGACCTTGGCCGGGCCATAATTGGCTTCCCAGGCGGCCCCACCCGTCGATGCACAGATCGTCTGATCAAGCTCCAGGGCACCGATCCCGCGAAAAAAGACAAGAGGATAGGATCCCTCCAGCAACCCCATCGTGCCAGCGTAATGATAGGGAAGAATCGACTGGCCACCATGGCGATCGAGGATCTGCCCAGTCCGATCGGCGATCGCATCGAGCGCTTCCTCCCAGGTGGAGGGAACGAAACGCCCCTCTCCCTTGCGCCCCGATCTCCGCATCGGAACCAGCAAGCGGTCGGGATGCTCCTGACGCTCCGGATAGCGAGCCGTCTTGACGCAGGCGAAGCCTCGCGTCATGGGATGCTCGGGATCCCCCTGGAGATCAACCACCCTCCCCTGTTCGACGGTGATCTTCAGCGAGCAGGTGTCTGGGCAATCGAGCGCGCAGACACTGCGCAAATTCTGCTTCATCGCTTCTCTGCCAGATTCGTTCGTCGTACCGTCATGGAACGTTAGGTCACCATCCCCATCGATGATGAAGTCGTGGACATTTTTGGATCGGGGGATCCCCTCTCCGTTCGCGTCTCTCGATTCGTCTCCGGATCACGAAGCACGTTGAAAGATCCCTCACGCAATTCTAACCAACGCATCGATGGCCGCAGCCGTCGCACCCCCGCGAAAAATGGTCCGATGCCAAGGAATCGATCGAACCAGAAAGCGAAGGGGATTGGCCCCAATCGGGCGGTTGGCTGGGTTGGGAAGAGCCCTGCGGGAGACGATTTCTCGCAAGATTGGTCCCCACAGGGTGCTGGCGTTGATACACTCAGAACGTCATCACGAGCCAACGCTCGGGATGGCCCGATCGGTCGCGGTGATCCCCCATGGATCGATGGAACCGCTCTGAGATCTACCACCGACGCAGGTGACCATGTCGAACACTCCCCTGAAAAAAGAAATCTCTGTCATCCTCGGGTTCATCGCCTGCCTTTGGGGTGTCTGGCTAGCCGACTTGCTGCTGCCAGGCAGCTTCAACAACTGGGGCATTACCCCAAGGACGATCGGTGGACTACCCGGGATTCTGCTTTCCCCATTCCTGCACGAAGGAATCTTGCATCTGATCAGCAACACGATCCCGCTGGCGGTGTTGCTGGTGCTCTTGGCCGGGTCTCGTTCTCATGGCGAAGTGACGGCGGTCGCCATCGCATTGCTGGGGGGAGTTCTCCTATGGCTTTTTGGACGCCCCTCGACTCATATCGGCGCCAGTCTTCTGGTCTACGGGCTGATCTCCTACCTGATTGTCTCGGGGTTTCTGGAACGCAAGCTTCTGCTGATGGCCGTCAGCCTGCTGGTGCTGTTTCTCTACGGTGGCACCCTGCTCTTTGGAATGATCCCCTCCCTTCGGTCGCACGTCTCCTGGGAAGGGCATCTTCTGGGGGCGGTGGCTGGCGTGGTCGTCGCCTATCTCCAGCATCGGCCTGCCGACAAAAACCCAAACGATCTTCTGCAATCGCCGGAGGGCTGAGCGGGCGGTCGCACTGGGCCTGTTGGGTTAACGACCCGCTTGGGCATCGCGATCCAGCAGCATCCCCAGGTAGCTGCGTGTGACCGGTTGATCTAGACCCAGCCAAGTGGCCAGGGAAGCGATCTGCTGTTCGGCCAGCGGGCGATCATCCAGGGAGTGGACCAGCAGTTCGATCTCCACAAAGCAACCCAACTGGTCGACCTGGTCCCGCGCCAGCGTGAAGGTCTGCCTGTGGTGCATCACCTGCCATGTTCTTCGTGTTTTGCTGACTTGTCTGGCAACCTCAAAGCCAAGGGACTGCAGAATCGTCTGCCATCCCTCGACCGTGCCCGGCGCCAGCGGCAGTTCCACCTCAGGCCGGGTCTTCATCCCTCCTGGCAACCGAGCCCCTTTGTAGGTGACGACGGCAGCTTGGTCGATCTGGCGAATGCGAAACGCCTCGTCCGTCGCCCGGAAGTCGCGGCACGGATGGCGCCAGTAGGTATCGACCTGCCTTTGCACCGCTAGCTCCGTCGCATCCAGTCCCCTCAGTCGCTCCATCCACCGCTCCGTCCCATCGACCGCATACTTCTGCTCGACTTCCCAACAGCTCGAATGCGGATAGGATGAATCGGGTGAGTGGCTCATGATGGTCGCATCTTTCTTGGCAGGCAGTAACAGGTAGAGACAATCGTGGAAACCGGCGAAACGACTGCAACAGGAATTGCGAAGCAGCCACAAGAGCCTTCTCCCGACGGTTGGCGGGAACCGAGTGGATCGCGAAAACTGCTGTCGCTGGGCCCCCTGCTGGGTTTTGCGATCCCAATGCTGTTTGGTGTTCTTTTTCTGGTCTGGCTGGGGCGGGATCGAGCGACGATCCTGGGGAGCCATTTTCAGGATTATGACCTCCAGGCTCTGATTGCAAACGGGCCTGTCTCCGAAGGAAGCAGGCTAGATCCAGCATCGCTGCAAGGGAAACTGGTGATCCTGCATTTCTGGGGAACCTGGTGTCCCCCATGCCGCATGGAGTATCCCGAAGTCAGTCGCTGCATGGAAGAGTACCTCGAGGACTCGGACATTTTGTTTCTCAACGTTTCCTGCTCGCCCGGTATCGAAAAGGATTTGAAGGAACTGCGTTCGGCGACCGAGCATTTTTTCCAGGAGAGCCAGATCGGCAATCGATTCCCCATCTACTGCGATGCGACGGCATTCACTCGCGTCCAGCTAGCCAATCGCCTGGGCAGCGGTGGGTTTGCCTATCCTTCGACCTTTGTGATCGATCCCGAGGGGATTGTCCGGGAGGCGTGGCGCGGCACGATTACGGTCGGGGAGTTGCGGGGAGTGATCGCCAAGTATCGCAAGCGTCCGGATGCTTGATCGGAAGCTATGAGAAGCTGCCAAGCTTCATCTTTCCATCCCATGCGTCGCGCGTGAGTGATTCACTGCGGAGAACCTTAGCGGCGAGGCGCTAGCCGCCGGTTCTTCTGGTCTTTCCACCTAGCACCAACAACTCCGCGAAGAACCCGGCCGCCAGCGCGGTCCGGCTAAGACTGCGCCGCACCCAAAACGATGGCGATAGAAAATCCTAGCGGCGAGGCGCTAGCCGCCGGTTCTTGCCAGCGCGATTCCTGGTACCAACAACCCACAAAAGAACCCGGCCGCTAGCGCGGTCCGGCTAAAACCAACACGCAACAGCGTGTAGATGAAAAAATCACTGCCGATCGTCGTGTGGCAAACCGCTTCGCAAGTGCTTCGGTCGAATGATCAAATCTTTGCCCCGGTGCCTTTGGTCAGCGTCATGAAGGCCGAAGCAATGGCGAAGCGGTTTGCCACACGACGATCGGAAGTGATTTTTTCATCGACACGCTGTTGCGTGTTGGTTTTAGCCCGGACCGCGCTAGCGGCCGGGTTCTTTTGTGGGTTGTTGGTACCAGGAATCGCGCTGGCAAGAACCGG